>NZ_JAQDKY010000001.1:307879-313660 GCF_027662325.1 Blautia faecis
TGGCATTGATTGAACACCCATGTGAGTGAATCAATCTTAATTTCAGTGAAGACTCATCCTAGTTTTCGGACAGTCTCCCCTGGCTGTATTTGTAAGAGTCTGCTATTTTTTCTTTGCCCGTCTGTCTTCTAGGTCTTTCTGGATCCTGGGATATATTTTGTCAATATTTGCATTCAGCAGAATGACAAGTCCGATGGCGGTGACAATAAGCGGAACGTATGTGTAAAGTGCCTTGATGGACTCAAGCGCGCTCGCTGATTTTACAGCTTCGGTTCCCACATAGTTGCCAAGAGCAAGTCCCCATCCGACGATTGCAGATCCAAGCCCGGTGCCGACTTTCATTCCGAAGCTGGTAGCGCTGTAAGTAAGCCCTTCGTTGCGCACACCGGTTTTCCATTCGCCGTAATCCGCAACGTCTGCTACCATGGCGAAGATTCCGGCGGAGTTGGGGATGTGTCCGATACCTCTGACGGCAAGCCCGAGAAGAACCATCGGAAAGCTTGTCGGTGCAATCAGGATAATGGCGTATCCGGCAATTTCCAGAATATAGCCAACTACCATACATTTCCATTTTCCGAATTTCCCTGCCAGCGTCGGGAAGACAAACAGTCCGATCATGATGGGAATATAGTTGGCGAGCGTCATTGTGCCAAAGAGTCCGTCATTTCCCAGAAAATCTTTTGCAAAGTAGATGCCTACTCCTCCGGTGAGTCCCATTGCTGTAAAGTTGACTACAAACAGGAGAGCAACAAGGATGAAGTATTTATTCTGGAAAAGCAGACGGATCGATTCTAGGACTGGGACGGTGCTGTCGGAGTCTTTTGACTCTTCCGTGTTTCGCTCTTTTGTTCCGAAAAATGTAATCAGAAGACAGATCATGCCTGCGATGCCAAAGATGACTGACATGCCGGTCCATCCAAATTCATTTACCATCGGAGTGGTCACATATGAGATCAGGATCATGACAGCGTATACAAAAATGTAACGGATGGAGGTCATGCTGGTACGGTCGTCCTGCCGTCCGGTAACAAGTGACAGCAGGGTAGAATAGGCCAGGTTGCATGCTGTGTATATAAAAACAGCAAGTATGATATATGTAATGACTGCATATACGATTTTTCCAGTATCAGACAGACTGGAAGGAACACTGAAGAGGAGGATCAGCCCGATTGCCATCAGCGGGGCAGTCCGGAGAATCCAGGGTCTTGCTTTGCCCCAGCGCGTATGGGTACGGTCAATGATCGCGCCCATCCCGAGGTCGGAAAAACCATCCAGGATACGGGTGACAAGCATGATGGTTCCGACGACGCCTGCAGTGATTCCGACACTGTCTGTGTAATACATAGTAAGGAATGAGCCTACCACGGTCCAAATAAAATTACAACCTACATCTCCCATGGCAAATGCCAGTTTTTCTCCGAGTTTTACTTTGTAATTCATTGATCTTCCTCCTTTACATTGACGGTTCCCTTGATCAGATCATTGTCATCAGAACTGGAACCGATATATACGTTGTATTCCATTTCCTCCAGTTCAAATCTGTGAGTTTCCGGACGATACCATTTTAATTCTTCGAGGGGACACAGAATTTCAACTTCTTTTTCTTCCCCCGGATCAAGAGTGATCCTCTGAAATCCTTTCAGAGATTTCAGGGGACGGTCCACAGAAGAATTCTGAAAGCCTATATACAGCTGCAAGACTTCCGTACCTTTTCGGGATCCTGTGTTTTTAATTAAACATGACGCGGCAATGTTATGGTCCTTTAGGCGGAAAGAAGCATCCCGTATTTTGAAGTCCGTATAAGAAAGACCGAAGCCATAGTGAAAAGCAGGTTTCTTTCCTTCTTTTTCCAGTTTTTCATATCCATGGTAGTATTCGTAAAACTGATAGTCTGTTTCCCATTCGATCTGAGGGAGATCCTCCTGAGAAACAGGGATCACAAAGGGCAGTTTTCCGCTTGGACTGACGTCTCCAAACAGGATTTCGCCCAAAGCGGTGCCGCCTTCCATTCCCGGATAGTATGCCATGAGGATCGCTTTGACACTGTCCTGCCATTCGGAAGTCAGGATGGTGCTTCCGCCGATCATGACGACAATGGTGTCGGGATTTGCAGTAGAGGTTTCCTGTATGAGACGGATCTCGCTTTTATGCAGTCCCAGGTCATACCTATCCCCGCCCCGGGCGCCGGTATAGGTTTCGTCAAAATTCTGGGTTGTGTATTCACCTTCGTCATTGTAATTATATCCGGCAACGACGATGACGGCATCGGCGGAAGCTGCCAGCTCTTTTGCGTGTGAGAGATTTTCACCTTCGTAGAAGATGACTTCGCTTTCGGACGCTGCCCTGGTGATCCCTTCAAGCAGAGTTACAATATATGGCGGGAATACCTGACTGGATCCGTGATCTCCGAGATTTTCCGCTGTGGCAAGTTTCCCTATGACGACAAGTTTTTTCGTCTGTTTCCTGTCCAGAGGAAGAAGACTGTCCCTGTTTTGTATCAGTGTGATACCTTCCCGCGCGGACTGGAGAGCAAGGGAGATGTGCTCTTTGCATCCGATCACAGAATCAGGATACTTTCCATTCCCGGCATCGCGGAAGCTGATCATGGTCCGTATAATGCGGAGAACCGCATCGTCTATCGTACTTTCGGATACCTGACCTTCTCTTACGGCCCGGATCAGTTTGTCACCGAAATAGGTCGTGCCGCTCATTTCGATATTCTGACCGCCGTTTGCCGCTTCAACGGTATCGCGGACGCCGGATCCGAAATCGCTCATGACGAAACCGTCAAATCCCCACTTGTTTTTTAACACCTGATTGAGCAGGTAATCGTTGTGGCCGCAGTAGCTCCCTTTGTATTTATTATAGGAACTCATAACAGCGGCGGCGCCCCGGTCAATACATTTTTTAAAATGGGACAGAAAGACTTCTCTTTCTGTCCGGGGAGAACATTCGACGTTTACGCTGAACCGTGAAATCTCCATTTGGTTAAACGCAAAGTGCTTAAGACAGGCAATTACATTTTCGCTCTGCACGCCTTCCACGATCGCGCTCCCCATTTCTCCCATGTGAAAAGAATCTTCGCCGTATGTCTCCTGGCTGCGACCCCATCCCGGATGATAGGGAAGGTTCAGGCAGACGCCCCCGAAAAGATTCCCTCCATAAGCGCGGATTTCTTTTGCAATTGCCTTCCCGATTTCTACTTCCAGCTCCGTGTCAAAGGAAGCTCCGCGGAGCATGGCAACAGGAAAGCAGGTGCTTCTGCCCGTACCGCACACAACACCCCGGGAACCGTCACAGAACAGGACGGGAGGAACATTGTACTCGGGAAGTCCTCCGGCACTGCAGGGGATATAATTATAGTGCTTTTCAGGTGACGTGCGTGATTCTGCGAGTATTTTATCTAACGGCATGTCACCGCTCATAAGAGATACCTTTTCTTCCAGAGAAAGTCGGTTTACGATTGCCCGCGCTTCTTCGGTATGTTTTAATCGATATTCTTTACTGCATTTCATAGTGTCAGACCTCATTTGCATATTTTCTTAACAGTTGTTTTGCCTCGTCATAGTGGTAGGGAAGATATCCCTTAACATCCAGTTTCAACGATCGCTCAATGCTCTTTTTCTGGTATTCTCCCGGAGTGACTCCCACTTCGTTCCGAAATGCCCGGTAGAAAGTATTCTCGGCATTAAAACCGCATTGAGAGGCGATATATGGTATGGATAAGTTTGTAGAACGCAGCATGTCTGCGGCTATGCTGATCCGGTGTTCGAGCACAAACTGCTTTGGGGATTTGCCGGTATATTTTTTCATAAACCGATAAAGTGTTTTTTCTCCTATTCCCAGTTTTTTCTGAATGTCAGAGATGACTGACGGAGTACAGCAGTTTTCCTGCAGATAGTCGATGATCTGCATAAAAAGTTCCACGTCGCTGGCAGAAGGCGGACCTGATCTCTGATAAAGGTCGTAGACAGAGTAGTCGATCAGGTCTGCCAGAAGTGAGCAGACATATGCACTGATCCGATAACGGTTGGGCCTGGCAGCCAGTGATTCATATCCGGCTCCTGCGAGGAGTCGCCGATAAGACGCATAGCCGTTTCGCGGCGTCTTTTTCCCGTCCTGGCTGTTCAGGTAAAAATAGAAGAACCCCCTCCGCAGGTCTGCAAACATTTTTTCGGAGATCTGCAGAAAGAGGCAGAGGTTATCTCCGTGAAGTCGTCTTAGGGCATGTACTGTCTGAGAATTAATCAGGATAAAATCCCCTTTTTCAAGAACAAATTCATCAGCGCTCTCATTAACCACCAGCTGGCCCTTAAGTACAAGGATAAATTCATAGTCGTAATGCCAGTGGAAACCGGAATAGTCGATGGCTGTTGTAAATAATTTGATCCGGTTTTCCCCGTCGTGCTGAACTGTTTCATAAATATATGCGCACATAAATATCACCACTTTGGCTTTATATTATAATATGGTAATAGTATACTGTATGTCCGTGAAAAAATCTCTCAATTTTGGTCATACTTTTTCAATTTTTGGACTATAATCACAATATTTTGATAAAAGAGATGTAACTATTCAGAACCCCCTATGCAAAGATAAACTTAGGGCATCCTGAAAAAGCTTTTCTTATTGCGTCATATGCGTTACGCCCCTGCTTATGGGCAGTACCGACATAAGACATGATTTTTAGATAATCTCTGACTACGTCTTCACTTCTGAAGCAGCCGGATACCTTCGTTTTGACCTTTATCATCCTGATATCACGTTCACTTGCTTGATTGTTATCGAACGGAACCTTGAAGTTATGGATAAAAAGGCAGACTGGTGCCTTGTATTTTTCAAGGCGCTCTACCAAGGCAAGAATCTTTTCTTTTTTCTTCCGGCCACGTTTTTTCTCCGTGGCAACCGGAAGAGGATTCTCTTCCCTGGCTTGTTTAATAAGTTTATCGTATTGCTTATCAAACTTATGATAGTGATAATAGCTGAGAGACTCTTTTCCTGCCTCAACCGCTTTATCTTTGACCTTCTTCATCGCTAACAGAAGGTCTATAAATGCAGCTGCCCATTTCTGTTCGGGATAGTTCTCTGTAAGCCCTGTCAATTCCCGTAACAAATGAGCGCAACAAACAGCATGCCGGCAATCCTTGTAATTCCAATAGGATGTCCAGCAGTCATGCATGGCAATCCCGTGAAAGGATGGCAGAACACCACACTGCTCCATGCCAAGATGCCTTCTTTTAGGGCTGATATCAAGATAGGTGAATTCACTATTTGATGCATCATGAACCCACCAGAGTTTCTTATCCACACGGGTTCCTGTTTCATCGAAATGTCCAAGACCCGATTCGGTAATCTTTTGCTTTATTCTGTTTACCGTTTCTGATACAGCATCTGCGTAGCGTTTTACCATGTTGCTTATGGTGCCGGTAGCGATCGGGATATTGAACACACCAGAGAGAATCTCATGGGTTCTTTTTACGCTGACTGCTCCGACTGTATTTAAAGCCACAGATAATGCCTGCAGATTTTCGCCATACTGCACAGTTGACTTCACATTCGTAGGAAATGCCCCTTTTCTGGTATCTCCGTGAAGCATACAGATTGGAATTTCAAGCAGCTGATGTTCGGTTACATTCACAGTCAATGTCATTTAGATAAGGTTTTTTATGATGAAAACAGTATATCATATGCGGTCATGCATTGAAAATACTGTTCAGTTAAGAAATGCTGTATTTTTCAGGTGGACTAATGCGTAGAAAGTAGGTGTATGATGAGTTCAAA
>NZ_JAQDKY010000010.1:0-111129 GCF_027662325.1 Blautia faecis
CGCGTCCGGAATAACGACCAACATACTAAATAGCAATTGTGTAAAAAATATCTAAAATACCCTTGCTATATTTTACCCCAATTTTACATTCAAAAGCTAGTGCATTTTACATCCAAACATTAAGATACAACTGTAATCGCGAGAAAGGTAAAAAACATAAGGACCGCGAAGAAAAGGAGAAATGAATTATGAAAAAAGGTTTAGCAGTAGCAATGGCGGCATTATTAGGAGTAGCAACAATGGGAACAACAGCAATGGCAGCAGCTTCCGGAGATATTACAATCTGCTCCAGAGAAGACGGATCCGGTACAAGAGGTGCATTCATTGAACTGTTTGGAATTGAAGAAAAAGACGCAGATGGAAATAAAGTAGACAATACAACAGAAGCAGCAAAGATCACAAACAGCACATCCGTTATGTTAAGCACAGTAGCACAGGACGTAAATGCAATCGGATATGTATCTCTTGGTTCTCTGGATGACAGTGTAACAGCATTAAAAATCGACGGAGCAGAGGCAACAGCAGAAAACATTGAATCCGGAGATTACAAAGTAGTTCGTCCATTCAACATTGCAACAAAGGATGATGTAAGCGAAGCGGCACAGGATTTCATTACATACATCATGAGTGCAGATGGACAGAAGATCATTGAAGACAACGGATACATCTCAGTAGGCGACAAACCTGCATACGAAGCAACTGCTGTAGAAGGAAAAGTTGTAGTAGCTGGATCCTCTTCTGTAACACCGGTTATGGAGAAGCTTGCTGAAGGCTACAAGGCAGTAAATGACAAAGTTGATATTGAGGTTCAGCAGAGTGATTCTACAACTGGTATGACATCTGCAATTGACGGACTTTGCGATATCGGTATGGCATCCCGTGATTTAAAAGACAGCGAGACTGAGGCTGGTCTTACCGCAACTGTTATCGCAAAAGATGGTATCGCTGTAATCGTAAACAACGACAGCGGTGTTGAGGAACTTACCAGCGAGCAGGTAAAAGATGTTTACACAGGCAACATCACAACCTGGGAAGACCTTACAAAATAATAAGAAATAAAGTCACTGTTCACAAAAAACATCTTGCGGAATGCTACCAGTGAATAGTAAAGAAATAAAGTACCTTTACAGTTACGAAACAAGAAACAGAAATAAGGAATCCTGCAAAGCCCGTCAAAAGTTTTGCAGGATCCAAATTTTCCGAATAAAAAAGGAACTTACTTTATATGAAATCGATCAATGAAAATGTAATGAAATTTGTATTCCTCGCAGCGGCCTGTACCTCCGTATTAGCCGTTGCATTAATCTGCATTTTCCTGTTTGCAAACGGAATCCCGGCAATGGCGAAGATTGGTCTGCCAGATTTTCTGTTTGGAATGAAGTGGAAGCCATCCAATGGACTGTATGGAATTTTTCCATTCATTCTGGGAAGTATTTATGTAACAGCGGGGGCAATTGTGGTGGGAGTTCCAACAGCCCTTCTGCTTGCAATCTTCCTCGCATTTTATTGTCCGAAAAAGCTGTATGCACCATTAAAGGCAATGGTAAACCTCCTTGCAGGAATCCCATCTGTTGTTTATGGATTTTTCGGTTTGACAGTGTTTGTCCCGCTGCTTCGACAGCTTACCGGTCATGATGGAAGTACCATGCTGACAGCTTCCGTGCTTCTTGGAATTATGATCCTTCCAACGGTAACCGGCGTTGCAGAACCAGCCTTAAAAAGTGTTCCCACAAGTTATTATGAAGGGGCATTGGCACTTGGAGCAACCCACGAAAAAAGTGTATTTGGCACTGTTTTCCCGGCTGCAAAATCAGGTGTATTAGCTGGCGTGGTTCTTGGAATCGGACGTGCCATTGGTGAGACGATGGCAGTGATCATGGTAGCTGGAAACCAGACCTGGATGCCACAGGGGCTTTTCAAAGGACTTCGAACCATGACCGCAAATATTGTAATTGAAATGGGCTATGCAACCGATCTTCACAGGGAAGCGCTGATTGCTACAGGTGTTGTACTTTTCGTATTCATCCTGATTATCAACCTGTGTGTATCAGCCCTGAAAAGGAGAGCAGAAGATGAGTAAAAATAAATTATCTTATTGGAAAAATCATCCTGGTTCTGCCATCCTGAGGCTCCTGGTATGGTTATCTGCAATTATTACAGTGGCAGTTATGGCGTTTCTTGTTGGTTTTATTCTGATAAAAGGTGTTGGAAATCTGACACCAGACTTGTTTGCACTGGAATATAATTCTGACAATGCATCTTTGATGCCGGCACTGATCAACACCTTGATCATCACCCTGTTATCTCTGGTGATCGCAGTGCCATTTGGAATTTTTGCAGCAATTTATCTGGTTGAATATGCGAAAAAGGGCAGCAAGCTGGTTAAGATCATCCGTATTACAACAGAGACTCTTCAGGGAATTCCATCCATTATCTTCGGTCTGTTCGGTCTTCTGTTTTTTAGTACTGCTCTCCATTGGGGATATTCCCTTCTGGCGGGAGCTATGACATTGGTGATTATGATCCTTCCGCTGATCATCCGTACTACAGAGGAGGCACTTATGGGTGTCCCGGATGCGTACAGAGAAGCTTCCTTTGGTCTTGGGGCAGGAAAGCTCCGCACCGTGTTTAAAGTGGTGCTTCCAAGTGCAATTCCTGGAATCCTTTCCGGTGTGGTACTTGCGACAGGACGTATTGTTGGTGAGACTGCAGCCCTGATTTATACTGCCGGTGCTGTGGCGAAGGTTCCATCCAGTCTGATGGGATCCGGACGTACCCTGGCAGTACATATGTATGTGCTTTCCAGTGAGGGACTTTACATGGATCAGGCTTATGCTACAGCAGTTATTCTGTTGCTTTTCGTACTTGTGCTGAACTGGGTATCCGGTTTCTGTGCAAAGCACTTAAGCAAAGCTGCAAATGGGCAGTAATGATGGCGCCAGGCGGTGACATATCCGCTTCATGAAAAATTCACACTCAGCAGGTTTTCAGAAATTGTAAATGAACTGAAAATTTCTGCAGCAAGGAGAATTATGGGTAAAATAGATGTAAAAAACATGAATCTGTACTACAGCAGCTTCCATGCCTTGAAAAATATTAATCTGGAGATTCCGGAAAAGAAGATTACCGCGTTCATTGGTCCAAGCGGCTGCGGAAAATCCACATTGCTGAAATCCTTAAACCGTATGAACGATCTTGTGGAAGGCTGCAAGATCACAGGCGATATTTGTCTGGACGGTGAGGATATTTATGGGGATATTGATGTAAACCTTCTTAGAAAACGTGTTGGAATGGTTTTCCAGAAACCAAATCCTTTTCCAATGAGCATTTATGATAACATTGCATATGGACCTCGTACTCATGGAATTCATTCCAAGGAAAAACTGGACGATATCGTAGAGCGTGCTCTTCGAAATGCTTCTATCTGGGATGAGGTAAAAGACAGGTTGAAAAAGAGCGCCCTGGGTATGTCTGGCGGACAGCAGCAGAGACTTTGCATTGCAAGAGCTCTTGCAGTAGAGCCGGAGGTACTTCTTATGGATGAGCCTACCTCTGCACTTGATCCAATTTCCACATCTCACATTGAGGATCTGGCGTTGGAATTAAAAGACCGTTACACCATCGTGATCGTAACTCATAACATGCAGCAGGCAGTCCGTATTTCTGACAAGACTGCATTTTTCCTGCTGGGTGAGATTATTGAATACAACGATACTACAGAACTGTTTTCCAGACCACAGAACAAGAAAACAGAAGAGTATATTACAGGGAGGTTTGGTTGATATGAGAGATGTGTATACCGCAAAGCTCTTCAGGCTTTCAGATGAGGTCCTGGAAATGGGAAATCTGTGCGGTCAGGCCATCATGAAGACCTGTCAGCTTCTGGCAAGCGTGGAGGTTCGTGAGGCTGCCACAAAGGAGATTGGAAGAATTGAAAAGGAGATTGACGACAAAGAGCATAATATTGAGGCTCTTTGCATGCAGCTTCTTCTGAAACAGCAGCCGGTTGGTACTGATCTTCGCAAAATTTCCGCAGCACTTAAGATGGTAACAGATATGGAGCGAATCGGCGACCAGGCTACTGATATTGCGGAGATTCTGAACACAGGCAGCGTTCATATACCAGTAACAGCCATCCCGCTTCAGGAAATGGCAGATTATGCCATGCATATGGTAAATGACAGTGTTACCGCTTATGTAGAGGGAAAAAGTGACCTGGCAAAAAAGGTGATCAGCAGTGATGATATTCTGGATAATCTTTTCGATAAAGTAAGAAATGCGTTGGACCAGAACACCATGGACTTTTCCAGTGACGAGGTTCTTGATCTTCTGATGATCTCCAAATACTATGAGCGAATCGGCGACCACGCCACTAACATCGGAGAGTGGGCAGAGTTTTCTGTAGACGGAATCCACAGAAACGGCGACAGCATCAGCGATCTGTTTAATCCGGATTCTTTATAAAAGGATTGGAAGAAAGACAGGGGCAAACATGCTTTGCCTCTTTTTAGCAGGAAAGTTACATATAAAAGAACCTTGTCTGACTGGCTAAAAGCATCGTATCAGACAAGGCTCTATGTTTTTCAGGAGAGGAATTCTTTCTTTACTTTTATTTTATTCGTAATTTTTATGTTTTTTAAAGAAATCCATTGTTTCCTTTACGACTACACCGCTTAAAGCAAGCAGCGCAATCAGGTTCGGGAAGGCCATCAGGGCATTGAAGATATCTGCAATGTTCCAGACAGCAGCAACAGTCATGTACGGTCCGAAGAAGACGCAGATGATATATAACCAACGGTAAGTCTTTACGGCAGTCATGTTGCGGTTGAAAAGGTATTCCAGGCAGCGCTCACCGTAATAATCCCATCCAAGGATGGTTGTGAATGCAAAGAATACCAGGCACAGCATAAGAGCAAAGGAGGCAAACTGTGCAGGGAATGGAAGACCTTTCTGGAAAGCTGCAGTAGTAATCGCAACACCTTCAAGTCCTGTATTCCAGGTTTCGGTAATGACAATGGAAAGACCTGTCATGGTACAGATTACAATGGTATCAATAAAAGTACCGGTCATGGAAACAAGTCCCTGGCGAACCGGTTCCTTTGTCTGAGCGGCAGCCGCAGCAATAGGAGCGCTACCAAGACCAGACTCGTTTGAGAAAATACCGCGGGCAATACCTTTCTGCATTGCCACAACCATGGTTCCCATGGCACCGCCTGCAAGGGCACTTCCGTTGAAGGCTGTTTTTACAATTGTAGCGATGGCACCAGGAACTGCGGTAATATTTGTGATCACAATGATCAGTGCAAGAGCAACATAAAGAACCGCCATAAATGGAACGATGATCTGGGAAACCTTTGCAATACGCTGAATACCGCCAAGAACTACAAGTCCTACACATAAGGTAAGAATCAGGCAGGCGATTACAGTTGCCAAGGAGTATGTATTTCCAAAAAGGGAAACGGTGTGTACGGTATCCGGGTCAAAGAAGTTCTTTACTGCAGAAGCAATACCGTTTACCTGAGTAAAGGTACCGATTCCGAAAAGACCGACCCCGGCTCCGAAGAATGCAAAAATCTTTGCAAGCCATCTCCACTGTTTTCCCATACCATTCTCAATATAATAAAATGGTCCGCCAAGAACGTGTCCGTCCTTGTCGATGGTACGGTATTTGATGGCCAGAAGTCCTTCTGCATATTTGGTTGCCATTCCGAAGAACGCAGCAACGATCATCCAAAACAGGGCTCCGGGTCCGCCAGCAGCAATAGCAGTGGCAACACCTACGATGTTACCAGTTCCGATAGTTGCGGACAAAGCTGTGCAGAGCGCACCAAAGCTTGTGACTTCACCTTCGCCGCCTTCTTCATTTTTTACCATGAATTTCAGTGCTTTTCCCAGATGTCTTACCTGTAAAAAGCCTAACCGAACGGTTAAAAGGAATCCTGTGATCAGGATCAGAATGATTAACGGAAGTCCCCAGACTACTCCGTCAAACCAGGTGATAAAGTTGTTGATTTGTGTAAACATGTTCTCTTTCCTCCATCCTTTTGCCTGAGAGATTAACAGCATTACAAATGCTGCGTACACCTTCGGCGCTCTTCCATATATTTTTTTGAAGAGACTCTCCTGAGTTACGAAAAACCTGCCTATACATTTTTATAAAATGTACGAGCATGACGGCCATTCGTACTGTGTAGAAACACACTAACACACAGAATATCATATACGATCATAAATTTCAATGAAAATGTTAGAAAAATATTTTGTTTTGACAAGAAAAATATTTGCCTTTCCTTCATTGCAGCACAGGAGCGCGTTTGGAAAATCATTTCCGCAATCTGCTGGTATCATAAAATGAAACAGTTGACATGCATTTTCATATGTGCTATGCTTATGAAGATTTTGAAAGACAAAGAAAGAGTCTTTTCAAAGCAATTATTTTGGATCACTCCATTTGGGGTTAAGGCCATACGGACAGCCGGGTCCACTGCCGCTGATGGTAACTTTGGTTGCCTTATTGATTGAGTTAGAAGCTCAAATTTTATAAGTTGGTTCCTTTGATAACCACTATGCGCCTGATGCGCAGACTTGTGAAACGGTCAATAAGAGTAGTAAAAGTATGATTGCTATATAGACTCTGACATATATCATCCGGATTTCTATTTTATGTAAATACGAGGATTCCTGTATTTATTATAAGTCAATGGAGATAGAATCGGGAAGAATGATCCAAGCAGGTTTGCGTTTTTAAGGCAGCCTGCTTTTTTTGTGTAATAGAAAATTACGTTGGAATTTCCTATTATATAAAAAGCTCTGCCGGGTAGGATTCCACTGCAGCGGAAGAGCAGATGGCGCTGAAGACGCCCCTTTGCAGGCGGAGAATCCTGCAAACAGGATTCTTTATACAGACAAAGGAACTGGAAATGGAGACGCAATGAACAGAACTCGTTTTAAACTGGACCAGAATCGTGCACCAATTCACGAGGCTCTGGAAAATTTCCGGCGCATGAGGGTGGTACCCTTCGATGTGCCAGGACATAAAAGAGGAAGAGGAAATCCGGAGCTTACTGAGTTTCTGGGGCAGAAATGTGTAGGCGTGGATGTAAACAGCATGAAGCCGCTTGATAATCTCTGTCATCCTGTATCTGTGATCCGGGAGGCAGAAGAACTGGCAGCAGATGCCTTTGGAGCAGCTCACGCCTTTCTCATGGTTGGCGGAACTACAAGCTCCGTACAGACCATGGTGTTAACTGCCTGTAAGAGGGGAGACGAGATCATTCTTCCCCGCAATGTTCACAGAAGCGTGCTGAATGCGCTGGTTCTGTGCGGAGCAATTCCGGTTTATGTGAATCCGGAAGTAGATCAGAGACTTGGAATCTCTCTTGGAATGCGCCGTGAACAGGTGGCAAAGGCAATTAAGGAGCATCCCAATGCAGTGGCTGTGCTGGTAAACAATCCCACCTATTATGGAATTTGCAGTGATCTACGTGCAATTGTGCGGATGGCTCATGAAGCAGGGATGCTGTGTCTGGCAGATGAAGCCCATGGGACTCATTTTTATTTTGGAGGAGGCCTGCCGGTTTCGGCAATGGCAGCTGGTGCAGATATGGCATCTGTATCCATGCATAAAAGCGGTGGAAGCCTGACCCAGTCCAGCCTTCTTCTGACTGGACCTGGCGTCCATGCCGGATATGTCCGTCAGATTATCAACCTGACCCAGACTACCTCTGGAAGCTATCTTCTGATGTCAAGTCTTGACATTTCCCGGCGGAATCTTGCACAGCGCGGACGTCAGATTTTTCATCAGGTAGCAGATATGGCAGAATATGCAAGGGAAGAGATTAACGCCATTGGCGGCTATTACGCATTTGGAAAAGAACTGGTGAATGGAGATTCGGTTTTTGATTTTGACATTACGAAATTAAGTGTACATACCCTGGATATCGGACTTGCAGGAATTGAGGTTTACGACATTCTGAGAGATGAATATGATATTCAGATCGAATTTGGTGATATCGGAAATATTCTGGCTTATCTGTCAATTGGAGACCGTGCCCAGGAAGTAGAGCGGCTGGTAAGCGCCCTTGCGGAGATCCGCAGGCGTTTCCAGAAGGATAAATCAGGATTGCTGGATCAGGAATATATTGATCCCCAGGTAGTAACAAGCCCTCAGGAAGCGTTTTATGCAGAAAAATGCAGCCTTCCACTCCGGGAAACGGAAGGAAAGGTATGCAGTGAATTCGTAATGTGTTATCCTCCGGGAATCCCAATTCTGGCTCCAGGGGAGCGGATCACCCCGGAAATCCTGGATTACATTGAATATGCCAAGGCAAAAGGATGCAACATGACAGGTCCGGAAGATCCAGATATATTACGGTTAAATGTGCTGGAGCATGTTTGAAGTTACTGTGAACGGAGTGAACAGTAACTGTTTGAAAAAGGCTGTCTGCAAATTGTGACACACATCTTGCGGGAATAATTTTAAAACATACTCTGGCAGGGAGGTAAAGAAAATGGAAATGTGGTTTTCGGAATTTCATACACCGGATGTGAAGCATAGTATCCGGGTAAACCGTCAGCTCTACTCAAGGCAGAGCGACTATCAGCGAATTGATATTTTTGAGACACCGGAATTTGGCAGGGTTCTTACACTGGATGGCAATGTAATGCTCACGGAACGTGACGAATTTATTTATGACGAAATGATTACCCATGTACCTATGGCTGTCCACAAAGAAGCCAGGGATATTCTTGTAATCGGAGCAGGAGACGGTGGAGTGGTACGTGAACTGACCAGATATGACCGTGTCCGCCATATTGATCTGGTAGAGATGGATCCCATGGTAGTGGAAGCCTGCCGTGCCTATCTTCCGGGAAATGCCTGCAGGCTTGATGACAGGAGAGTGCATCTTCATTATGAAAATGCATTGAAATTTATCCGACGCTGTGAAAATAAATATGACCTTATTATTGTGGATTCTTCCGATCCTTTTGGCCCTTCGGAAGGCTTGTTTACCCGTGAATTTTATGGAAACTGTTATAATGCGCTGAAAGAGGATGGCATCATGGTCAATCAGCAGGGAAGTCCTTTTTATTCTGAGGATGCCCACGCCATGCAGCGCAGTCACAAAAGAATTGCCAGTACGTTCCAGATCAGTCGTGTTTACCAGGCACATATTCCTACCTTTGCTGCCGGTTACTGGCTGTTTGGTTTTGCAAGCAAAAAGTACCATCCGGTGGATGATCTGGATCCGGAGGCATGGAACGCCCTGAATCTTCGCACCCGTTACTATACCACAAGGCTTCACAGAGGTGCATTTTATCTTCCGGCTTTTCTGGAGGAAATGCTTCAGGAGGTGGAGGACTGATTTATGATTTTACCAAATATTGAGAATTTTATTGGCTGTGACAGCAGCTTTGAGGAAGCAGGGATTGTTCTTTACGGAGCGCCCTTTGATTCTACCACAAGCTTTCGCCCTGGAGCCAGGTTCGGCCCTTCTGCCATTCGTCATGAAAGCTTTGGACTGGAAACCTACAGCCCTTATCAGGACCGCGACCTTACAGATATTCAGGTATTTGACAGTGGAGATCTGGAGCTTTGCTTCGGCAGCAGTGAAATGGCACTTGCTGATATACAGAATCGTGCCTGGGAAATTCTGGAAGCAGGAAAGATACCCTTGCTTTTAGGCGGCGAGCATCTGGTGACACTGGCGGCTGTAAGAGCCACAGCCAGAAAGTATCCAGGGCTTCATATTATTCATTTTGATGCCCACGCAGATTTGAGGGATGATTATCTTGGTGCCCGTTTAAGCCATGCGTGTGTCATTCGCAGATGCCATGATATACTGGGAGATGGACGGATTCATCAGTTTTGCATCCGAAGTGGGGAAAGAGAAGAATTCCGGTTTGCAAAGGAGCATACAGATTTTCATCCTTTTACCTTTGAAGGCTTGGAAGAGACCATACAGGAGTTGGACAGGGAGCAGGTTCCGGTATATTTTACCATTGATCTGGATTGCCTGGATCCATCCGTATTTCCGGGAACTGGTACACCGGAGGCGGGAGGCGTAAGCTTCCTTGAGCTTCTTGCGGCTATTCGGAAGGTATCAGAATTAAATATTGTGGGAGCAGATGTCAATGAGCTGGCACCTATGCTGGATCCAAGCGGTGTTTCCACAGCCACAGCATGCAAGGTGGTCAGGGAACTGCTGCTGGCAGTGGCGAAATAAAAACAGCTGCGATAGTGAAATATAAAATAAGGAGATAAAAAATATGAGCAGAGTACTTGTAATCGGCTGCGGCGGAGTAGCCAGTGTAGCAATCCAGAAATGCTGTCAGGCAGATGAGGTATTTACAGAACTGTGTATTGCAAGCAGGACAAAAGAAAAATGTGATGCCCTTGCCCGGAAGCTGGAGGGAAAAACAAAAACAGTTGTTACCACAGCAAAGGTAGATGCAGATGATGTAAACCAGCTGATCCAGCTGATCAATAGTTACAAACCGGATCTGGTAATGAACATTGCACTTCCATACCAGGATCTGACAATTATGGATGCCTGTCTGGCATGTGGCGTAAACTATATGGATACGGCAAATTATGAGCCCGAAGATACCGATGATCCGGAGTGGCGGGCTATTTATGAAAAACGCTGTAAGGAAGCTGGATTTTCCGCATATTTTGATTATTCCTGGCAGTGGGCATACCGGAAGAAATTTGAAGAGGCAGGACTTACTGCACTTCTTGGCTGCGGCTTTGACCCGGGCGTTACACAGGCATACTGTGCATATGCATTAAAACATGAGTTCGACCAGATTGATACCATTGATATTCTGGACTGCAACGGAGGAGACCACGGATATGCGTTTGCAACCAACTTTAACCCGGAGATCAACCTTCGTGAGGTAAGCGCTCCTGGAAGCTACTGGGAGAATGGACATTGGGTGGAAATTCCTCCGATGGCCATTAAGCGGGAATATGATTTTGACCAGGTTGGCGATAAGGACATGTATCTTCTTCATCACGAGGAAATTGAGTCCCTTGCCCAGACAATTCCGGGAGTAAAGAGAATTCGTTTCTTTATGACCTTTGGACAGAGCTATCTGGATCACATGCGTTGTCTGGAGGATGTGGGAATGCTTTCCACTACCCCGATCAACTATAACGGACAGGAAATTGTTCCCATCCAGTTTTTGAAGGCTCTTCTTCCGGATCCGGCAAGCCTTGGTCCCCGTACCAAAGGTAAAACCAATATTGGCTGTATTTTCACCGGAGTAAAGGATGGAAAAGAGAAAACCTACTATATTTATAATATTTGTGACCATCAGGAATGCTATAAGGAGGTTGGAAGCCAGGCAATCAGCTACACGACAGGCGTTCCGGCCATGTGCGGGGCATTAATGATGCTTACTGGAAAATGGATTCGTCCAGGAGTGTATACAGTAGAAGAATTTGACCCGGATCCGTTCCTGGAGGCACTTGACAAATACGGACTTCCACGCAGTGAAAATCATAATCCGGAGCTGGTGGATTAATGGAAAAAACAGATACAAGACCACCCTTTGCAGCATCCGGTGGAGTTATTCCGCCGGAATTCCGGAAAATCAAGACGCCTTGTTATGTTCTTGACGAAACAGCGCTTATAAAAAATGCAGAATTAATGGGAAAGATTGCCGAAAGAACTGGATGTAAAATGCTCCTGGCGCAGAAGGCTTTCAGCAATTATGACTGCTATCACCTTCTGGAGCCTTATCTGGCTGGAACAGAAGCAAGTGGACTGTACGAAGCAAGGCTTGGCGCCCAGGAGATGCCAGGAAAAGAGGTACATGTCTTTTGTGCCGGATACCGTGAGGATGAATTTGAAGAGCTGCTTTGCTTTGCAGATCATATAGTGTTTAACTCACCCTCCCAGCTTCTTCGATTTGGAAAAAGAGCGAAGCAGGCCGGAAAAAGCGTAGGGCTCAGGATCAATCCGGAATGCTCTACCCAGGAAGGACATGCAATTTATGATCCCTGTGCCCCGGGAAGTCGTATGGGTACCACGAGAGCACAGTGGGAGACCGCTGTGAAAATACATCCGGATCTGACCGGATTATTGGATGGTATTCACTTTCACACCCTTTGCGAGCAGGATTCCTCTGATCTGGAAACCACTCTTGCAGCGGTGAAGGTGAAATTCGGAGATCTGATTTCTAAGGTAAAATGGCTGAACCTGGGAGGAGGACATCATATTACAAGACCAGGTTATGATATTGCACGGCTTGAAAAGTGCATTGAGGCGGCAAAGGAAGAATGGAAGGTGGATATTTACCTGGAGCCTGGAGAGGCATGGGCTTTAAATGCCGGATTCTTTCTGACAACCGTGCTGGATGTGCTGCAAAATGGTGATACCCGGCTTGCAATTTTGGATGGAAGTGCTGCATGTCATATGCCGGATGTTCTGGAAATGCCTTACCGTCCTCCCCTTCTTGGAGCAGGGGAGCCAGGAGAGAATGCCGTTACCGTCCGTCTTGGAGGACCAACCTGCCTGTCCGGGGATGTTATAGGAGATTACAGCTTCCAAAAGCTTTTGGAATACGGAGAGCTTCTCATGTTTGGCGATATGGCCATATATACAACCTGCAAAAACAATACCTTTAATGGAATGCCCCTGCCTGATATCTGGCTGCGGCATGGTGATAAAACCATGGAACGTCTGACTGATTTCGGTTATGAGGATTTTAAAGGCAGACTTGGACACCGCAGGAAATCAGAGTAGGTCTCCTATAAAATTTGTAAAAAGACGTAAGTCATAGAAATATGGCTTGCGTTTTTTTTCTGTCTGGAAGAAAGTGAGATATAATGACACAACACCAGAAAAGATCTGGAACGTATGAAACAGTCTGAGTATATGTAAACGTATGGTAATAATATCTAAAAAAAGAAGATACATTTTTAGTAAAAAACGCTTTTGAAATAAGAACAAAATGGTTTTATAATAAAAATAACGGCAGGCAGCGTAGTGATGCGGGAAAGCAACATCTTATATGCTGCCTGTTGTTTATAAAATGAATTTCAGGAGGAACCATACATGCATGAATATGAAATCTTTATTGAAGAAATAAATCCGTGTGGAGGAGAACAATACAGTAAAAAAACTTTGATTGAGGCAGAAGCAGTAAGTCCGGAAGCTTATGTAAAAGAAAACAGAAGATTTCCGGTTCTGGAATCCACATGCAATGAGAGCGGCGATGTTGTAATAGTAACAGGAGACAAACAGGGTTCTTTTGTACGTTATACTTTTACGGAAGCTATAAAGAGGCAGTAAAATCAAATGATCCTGAAGCCTTAGTTGCTATTATAAAAATGATTTATCAACGAAAACAAAAAAGGCTTGCACAAGGAAAAAAGTGCACTACTACAGATGCAAGATATTTTCAGGTGGCCGAAAATCTGTTATATGTAGAGCTTGGAATTGCTCTTGGAAAACCAAAGCAGCAAATCTGTAAAACAATTATTGATTATATGAATCAAAGCGAATCAAGAAGGCACAAAATTTTCACAAAATAATTAGCACTCACCTATTGACAGTGCTAACAATCGGTGCTATATTAAAAACCGTAATAAGAAACTACCTATACAAAACGCAGCCCCTGCGAGTTACTTTTTTAAAGAGCCGCGGCAGCTGCGTTTTATATATAAGAATAAGTGAGTGGAATTATTTCCAATCACCCAAGCTGAAGGAGGAGAGCCTATGAACATCAGCAAATTTACACAGAAATCCGTCCAGGCTGTTCAGGATCTTGAGAAGGTTGCTTACGAATACGGCAATCAGGAAATTGAACAGGAACATCTGTTATATACCCTCCTGACACAGGAAGACAGCCTGATTCTCAAGCTTATTGAGAAAATGGAAATAAATAGAGATTACTTTATTGATACTGTAAAGAAAGCTCTGGATGCCAAGGTAAAGGTATCCGGCGGAGAACTTAGATTCGGACAGTATCTGAATAAGGCTTTGGTAAACGCAGAAGATGAAGCGAAGGCAATGGGAGATGAATACGTATCCGTAGAACATCTTTTCCTGGCACTTCTGAAATATCCAAGTCCCAGCATGAAGAAAATCTGGAGCGAATTTGGCATTACAAAAGAGCGCTTCCTGCAGGCACTTTCCACAGTACGTGGAAACCAGCGTGTAGTAAGCGACAATCCGGAAGCCACTTATGATACTTTAAATAAATATGGCGAAGATCTTGTGGAAAAGGCAAGAAGCCAGAAGCTGGATCCGGTCATCGGACGTGACAGTGAGATCCGGAATGTGATCCGTATTCTTTCCCGTAAGACCAAGAACAACCCGGTTCTCATCGGTGAACCTGGTGTTGGTAAAACAGCCGCTGTGGAAGGTCTTGCACAGCGAATTGTAGCAGGAGATGTTCCAGAAACACTGAAGGATAAGAAAATTTTTGCCCTGGATATGGGTGCACTGGTAGCAGGTGCCAAATACCGTGGTGAATTTGAGGAACGTCTGAAAGCGGTTCTTGAAGAGGTAAAAAAGAGCGAAGGTCAGATCATCCTGTTTATTGATGAGCTTCATCTGATCGTAGGTGCAGGTAAGACGGATGGCGCAATGGATGCCAGCAATATGCTGAAACCAATGCTTGCCCGTGGTGAGCTTCACTGCATCGGTGCTACCACACTGGATGAGTATCGTCAGTATATTGAGAAAGACGCTGCCCTGGAACGTCGTTTCCAGCCGGTTATGGTGGATGAGCCAACTGTGGAAGATACCATTTCTATCCTTCGTGGTCTGAGAGAACGTTACGAAGTATTCCATGGTGTTAAAATCACAGACAGCGCCCTTGTTGCAGCTGCAACACTTTCACATCGTTATATTACAGACCGTTTTCTTCCGGATAAGGCAATTGACCTGGTAGATGAGGCCTGTGCCCTGATCAAGACAGAGCTGGATTCCATGCCGACAGAGCTGGATGAGCAGCGCCGTAAAATCGATCAGATGAAAATGGAAGAGTTGTCTCTGAAGAAGGAGACCGATAATTTAAGTAAAGAGCGTCTGGAAGAACTTCAGAAGGAACTTGCGGAAATGCAGGATTCCTTTAACACCCAGAAGGCTCAGTGGGAGAACGAGAAACATTCTGTAGAGAAGCTTCAGAAGCTTCGTGAACAGATTGAGGATATGAACAAACAGATTCAGATCGCAAGACAGAACTATGATCTGGAGAAAGCTTCCGAACTGCAGTATGGCGAGCTGCCGAAATTACAGCAGCAGCTGGAAATCGAAGAACGCAACACAAAAGAGAGTGACAGAAGCCTTGTCCATGAAGTAGTAACAGACGATGAAATCGCAAGGATCATTTCCCGCTGGACCGGCATTCCGGTAGCCAGACTGACAGAAGGTGAGCGCGCGAAACTGCTTCATCTGGAGGATGAGCTTCATAAACGTGTCATCGGTCAGGATGAAGGTGTACGCCGTGTAACCGATGCCATCCTTCGCTCCAAAGCAGGAATCAAAGATCCGACCAAACCAATCGGTTCTTTCCTGTTCCTTGGACCAACCGGTGTTGGTAAAACAGAGCTTGCCAAAACCCTTGCACAGACTCTTTTCGATGATGAGCAGAATATGGTTCGAATCGATATGAGTGAGTACATGGAGAAATACTCTGTATCCAGACTGATCGGAGCGCCTCCGGGATATGTTGGATACGAGGAAGGCGGACAGCTTACAGAGGCTGTTCGTCGGAAACCGTACAGCGTTGTACTCTTCGATGAGATTGAGAAGGCACATCCGGATGTATTCAATGTACTTCTGCAGGTACTGGATGATGGTCGTATTACCGATTCCCAGGGACGTACTGTAGACTTCAAGAATACAATCCTGATCATGACCTCCAATATCGGATCTCCTTATCTGCTGGATGGTATTGATGAAAATGGTGAGATCAAGGAGGAAGCCCAGAAAGAGGTTATGGATGATCTGCGCGGACATTTCCGTCCAGAATTCCTGAACCGTCTGGATGAGATCATTCTGTTTAAGCCATTGACAAAAGATAATATTGGTAGTATCGTTGATCTGATGGTAAAAGAGCTGAATGACCGGCTTGCCGACCAGGAGCTTTCCCTTGAACTGACAGATGCAGCCAAGAAGGATGTCATTGACAATGGTTACGATCCTGTCTACGGTGCAAGACCTCTGAAGCGTTATCTTCAGAAATATGTAGAGACACTGACTGCCAGGAAGATCCTTTCAGGTGAAGTCCATACCGGCGATACACTGGTACTGGATGTGGAGAATGGAGAGTATGTGGTTAAAGTGAAGTAAAGGTTACTGTTCACTGGTAACGTTCCGCGAGGCGTTTTTTGTGAACAAAGTTCACAGAAAACCCGAGAATTGCGGCGCGAAATCATGCGAATGCATGATTTCTGTGCATCGCGAAGCGCGTTACTGTGAACGGAGTGAACAGTAACAAGTAAAGGAAAAGAAAAGGAGTCCAAGTCTTATGATACCAAAAGATCCTATGATTTTGCTTAGTTATGTAAATACCCAGCTTCGGGATTATTACGATTCTCTGGAAGCACTGTGTACCTGCCGCGGACTGAACAGGGAATCTCTGTTGGATAAGATGGATTCCATCGACTACCACTACGACGAAGAGACCAACCAGTTTATTTGAAATCACAATATTCAATACTTCAATACCGCTTGTCAAAGCTGTGAAAACCGCTTGGCAGGCGGTATTTTTTTGTAACAGGAATTTCCTGTTACGTATTACATAAAAAGCTTACCAGGCGGGATTGCACTGCGACGGAAGGGGTGTTGTCGCTCCAGGCGACCCGCCGCAAATGGAGAATCCTGCAAGCAGGATTCTTTTTACCATGAAAATTCCGGACAACAGATAATGTGGTCTTATACATAATAATTAGCCGACAAAATAAATACATATTTTAAATTCAATAAATTTAAGACACAAATCTAAAAAAAATATAAACTGCACAAAAAACACTTGCGTTTCTTGTGAAAAAGTGTAAACTATAAAATTAGTCGGCTAACTAATATAAGAAAGCTGAACAGGAACTTGAAACTGTAATACACACTCCAAAGCTTGTATCTCAGTTTCAGACAGCAAGTGAGGTGAGAATTTGGAAAACAACAATGAGAAAAGCATTCAACGTCTGATTATGGAAATCAGCCGCATGTATATGGAAAAATGCTTTGGTAAACTTAAAAGTCTGGGAATCCATCCAAGACAAATGCCGATTCTGGCTGTTCTGTGGAAAGAAGACGGATGTAGCCAGAAAGAACTGGCCAGCCAGTTAGGCGTGAAGCCGCCTACTGTTACCGTAAGTATCCAACGCCTGGAAAAAATCGGTATTATAGTTCGAAAACAGGATGAAAAAGATCAACGCATAAGCCGGATTTATCTTACAGAAGAAGGAAAAGCAATAATTAATGAAGGTATGCGCATGGCAAAGGAAGGAGAAAAACAGGTTCTGAACGGATTTTCCGAAAGTGAGTTATGTCTGATGAAACGATTCTGCATACAGATTAAGGAAAATATTGCGGCAATGCCAGCACCAGAGTTTTCACCGGAAGAAATGTGCATGGGACATTTTTGCCATAATAAAAAGTAGTACAGGAAACTGAAAAACAAAGCAAAAGGCAGAAAAGCCTGGATGTTTTGAAAAAATGTAGAAAGGACAACCCAAGCATGATTAAATTAATGAAGTATCTGAAAAAATCAGCAGGCTATATCGTCCTGATCATTGGACTGCTGTTTTTGCAGGCATACTGTGATCTGTCCTTGCCGGATTATACCTCCAAGGTAATTAACGTAGGGATCCAGCAGGGGGGAATACCAGATGGTGTTCCGGAAAAAATGCGTCAGAGCACAATGGAAAATCTGCAGATTTTTATGGACGAAGACACACAGAAAGAAGTTCAGGACTCTTATGTCCTGGATGGAGACACATATGAACTGAAAGATGGCATTACAGGGGATAAACGTGAGGAATTAAACGATCTTCTGTGCAAACCTCTGATGATGTACACCTCTTTTACCTCTGGCAGTGAAGAGAGCCAGAAAATGCTTTCCCAGATGCAGGTATCGGAAGGAACGGACCCAATGCAGGTTTTGTCAGCAATGCCGGAGGATGCAAAAAAACAGATGCTGGAGGCTGCAGATGAGAAGCTTTCCGACATGCCGGAATCTATTCTTACACAGGCCGCTGTCAGTGGTGTGAAAGCAGAATACGAAGCTATGGGCGAGGATCTGGATGCAATTCAGATGAATTACATCCGGACATCCGGAATCCAGATGGTCCTGATGGCGCTGGTGATCATGCTGGCCGCTGTAAGTGTTACTTTCCTTTCAGCAAGAGTGGCAGCAGCCCTTGGACATGATCTGCGAGATAATGTATACCGCAAGGTCATTCATTTCTCCAGCAACGAATATCATAAATTTTCCACTGCATCCCTGATCACGCGAAGTACCAACGATGTGCAGCAGGTGCAGCAGGTTATGACCATGATGTTCAGAATCGTTCTGTATGCGCCCATCCTTGGCATCGGAGGCGTGCTCAAGGTTCTCCAGACCGATTCCTCCATGACCTGGATCCTTGGAGCCGCAGTAGCTATCATTCTGATTGTTATTTTTGTACTGTTCCAGATTGCAATGCCGAAATTCACCAGGCTGCAGACTCTCATTGACCGTCTGAATCTGGTAACCAGGGAAATCCTTACCGGAATCCCGGTTATCCGCGCGTTCAGCCGTGAGAAGCATGAGGAAGAGCGTTTTGAAAAAGCAAATATGGATCTGACAAAAACAAACCTGTTTGTAAACCGCTGTATGACATTTATGATGCCGATCATGATGCTGATCATGAACGGTGTATCTGTAGCGATTATCTATTTCGGTGCACATGGCGTTGACAATGGAACTATGCAGGTAGGAAATATGATGGCATTTATCCAGTACGCAATGCAGATTATTATGTCCTTCCTGATGATCACAGCAATCTCCATTATGCTCCCAAGGGCAAACGTGGCAGCCGGCCGAATCTGTGAGGTTCTGGAAATGGAGCCATCTGTAAATGATCCGGAGGAACCGGTAATGCCAGATAAGCAGGAAAAAGGAACGGTCGAATTTGACCATGTAAGCTTCGCTTATCCGGAAGCAGGGGAAAATGTCATCAACGATATTACCTTTAAGGCAGAAAAAGGCCAGACTGTTGCTATCATCGGAAGTACCGGAAGCGGCAAGAGTACACTGGTCAACCTGATCCCCAGATTTTATGATGCAACGAAGGGCTGTGTAAAAGTAGATGGTGTGGATGTACGAAATATGACACAGCATGAGCTTCGTGACCGTCTGGGCTATGTACCTCAGAAGGGAGTCCTGTTCTCTGGAACAATCGACTCCAACATTCGTTACGGTAAGCCGGATATGCCAGAGGAAGATGTAAAACTGGCAGCTCAGATCGCCCAGTCCGATGACTTTATTGAAGCGAAACCGGAAGGCTACAAAGCACCTATTTCCCAGGGAGGAAATAATGTATCCGGTGGCCAGAAGCAGCGTCTTTCCATTGCAAGAGCGATTGCCAAAAAGCCGGAGATCCTGATCTTTGACGACAGCTTTTCCGCACTTGATTTCAAGACTGACAGCAAGCTTCGCAAGGCCCTGAAGGAAAAGACAAAGGATATTACCACGATTATCGTAGCACAGCGAATCAGCACTATCCTGAATGCAGATCAGATCATTGTGCTGGATGACGGAAATATGGCAGGCATCGGCACCCACAAGGAACTGATGAAGAACTGCGAGGTTTACCGCCAGATCGCCATGTCACAGCTTTCAGAGGAGGAATTAGCATGAGTGAAAACAAAGCCAGAGGCCCTATGATGGGTGGTCATCGGAGCCGTGCAATGAACTCCGGGGAAAAGGCAAAAGACTTTAAAGGAGCAATGAAACGACTTTTGAAATACATGGAACGCTACAAATTTCGTTTCGTTCTCATGTTTCTGTTTGCAATTGCAGGAACCATTTTTAACATTGTAGGACCAAAGATCCTTGGAAAGGCAACAACAGAGCTTTTTAACGGTCTGGTAGCCAAGGTAAACGGCACCGGAAGCATTGATTTTGAAAAAATTGGCTATATTTTGTTATGGACATTAGGACTGTATCTGGCAAGTGCCTGCTTCTCCTTTATCCAGGGTTATGTGATGACCGGAATTTCCAACGACGTTACCTACAATTTACGTAAAGATATTTCAAAGAAATTCAGCCGCCTCCCAATGAACTATTATGAGAGCCGGACAAACGGCGAAATCCTTTCCCGCGTAACGAACGATGTGGATACCCTTCAGATGAGCCTGAACCAGAGTATTACCCAGCTGATCACATCAGTTACCACCCTGATCGGTGTGTTTGTGATGATGTTGTCCATCAATGTGTGGATGACTCTGGCTGCCCTTCTGATCCTTCCGATGTCTATGCTTATCATCAATTTTGTTATGAAGCACTCCCAGAAATATTTCCAGGCACAGCAGAAGTATCTGGGGGAGGTAAATGGCCAGATTGAAGAGAACTACGGCGGACACAATGTAGTGAAGGTATTTAATAAAGAAGAAGACGTAGTTGCAGAATTTGAAAAAGACAACCAGAAGCTTTACGAATCAGCATGGAAATCTCAGTTTTTCTCCGGAATCATGATGCCGGTCATGCAGTTTGTTGGAAACCTTGGATATGTTATGGTAGCCCTTCTTGGAGGATGGTTCACGATCAAGGGTTCTATTGAAGTAGGTGATATTCAGTCCTTCTTCCAGTATATCCGTAACTTTACCCAGCCCATCCAGCAGATCGCACAGGTAACCAACCTGCTTCAGTCCTCAGCAGCCGCTTCCGAGCGTGTGTTTGAGTTCTTGGATGAGGAGGAAGAGGAGACCACCAAAGAGAATGCTGTTTCTATTGACGGGCTCAGCGGAAATGTAGAATTTGATCATGTAAGCTTCGGTTACAATCCGGAAAAGATCATTGTCCACGATTTTTCGGCAAAGGTCAAAGATGGTCAGAAAATTGCGATTGTAGGGCCTACCGGTGCAGGAAAAACCACCATGGTTAAGCTGCTTATGCGTTTCTATGATGTAAACAGTGGTTCTATTAAGGTAGATGGCCATGATGTAAAAGATTTCAACAGAAGCGAGCTTCATGAAATGTTTGGAATGGTGCTTCAGGATACCTGGCTGTTTTCCGGAACCATTATGGAAAACATCCGCTATGGACGGCTGGATGCTACCGATGAGGAAGTGATCGCAGCAGCAAAGGCTGCTCATATCCACAACTTTATCATGCAGCAGCCGGGAGGCTATAACATGGTTCTGGATGAGGAGACCAGCAATGTTTCCCAGGGCCAGAAGCAGCTCCTGACAATTGCAAGAGCCATTCTTGCAGACAATAAGATCCTGATCCTGGATGAGGCTACCTCCTCCGTTGATACCAGAACCGAGGTACAGATCCAGAAAGCTATGGATAACCTGATGAAAGGCAGAACCAGCTTTGTCATCGCTCACAGACTTTCCACCATCAGGGACGCAGATCTGATCCTGGTTATGAAGGATGGTGACATTATCGAGCAGGGCAGCCATGAAGAGCTGCTTGCAAAGAAAGGCTTCTACGCAGATCTTTACAACAGCCAGTTTGATAAGACGCAGACTGCATAAAAGTAAGTGAAACAGATAAAAAAATACAGCAGCTTTTTCGGAAAATATACGGAAAAACTGCTGTTTTTTTTGTCTTCAGAGAGAAAAAATCCAGGGATTTGCTGTCTGTACTTTTACCCGCAGATAATGTATAATGGAGCAAAGTTTCTGCCGAAAAGGAAGGCAGGGACAAAGTCATGACAACGAAAAAACTCATTTATTGCCGCAGCCCTAGGTGTCTTTTTACAAGACTGGTAGAAAGGGCTGCAGCGCGAATGTTAAAGGAGTATACCCCCAATGACAATTGATAATAAAGACGGAGCAGCTTTTCTTGCATACGTTACAGATAAATTAGAAACCAGGATCGCCCATATCAGCCAGTCCATTCTGGAAGGACAGAAGGATATCGAAGGAATGCATGAGTATTACTGGGAGAACTATACGGAGATGGACCAGTATGGTTACGAAAATTTCGATAACCAGCAGGCACTTCTTCACCAGATCAACGCCAACGAGCAGCAGATCCATTTGCGAAAAAGATTTCGTAAAATGCTGGATTCCCCTTTCTTTGGAAGAGTGGATTTCGTATTTGAAGGGGATGAGGAGCCGGAGATTTTTTATATTGGAATCGGAAATTTCGCAGAAGAGGCAGGGCATACGCCGCTGATCTATGACTGGCGTGCTCCTGTCAGCGGGCTTTTCTACGACTATGATAAAGGTCCGGCGTCTTACCAGGCACCGCTGGGAACCATCTGCGGTGAAATTGCCTCCAAGTGGCAGTACAAGATTCGAAATGGCCGTATGATTTACCAGTTTGAAAGTGATGTGAAGATTGATGACGAGATTCTTATGGCAGAGCTTGGCAGCGGAGGCAGCACTGCGCTGAAAAATATTGTCCGCACCATCCAGAAGGAGCAGAATGCCATCATCCGAAACACCAGGGATAAGATCATGGTAATTCAGGGCGCAGCCGGAAGCGGCAAGACCTCCATTGCCTTGCACAGGATTGCCTATCTTTTGTATCACGACCGCAAGAATCTGAAATCCTCCAATATCCTGATCCTGTCTCCCAACAGCATCTTTTCTGATTATATTTCCCATATACTTCCGGAACTGGGAGAGGAAAATATTAAAGAAATGAGCTTTGATCTTTTTGCCTACAGACAGCTGAAAGATACGGTATCTGACTGCGAAGACCGTTATGACCAGATTGAGCGCAGCCTGAATTTCCCGGATATGCCTTCCTTATATAAGGAAAAACAGTCCAGGGAATTTTTGAATCAGATGGAGGGGTATCTCACCTCCTTAGAAGATGAGCTGATGGATTTTCGTGATGTGGAATATAAGAACTTTACGAAAAAAGAAGAGGAGATCATTGATCTTTTTTATTTTAAATTCCAGGATATCCCTCTGTTATCACGTATGGAGGCAGTTGCAGAGAATTTCATTGATGAGGTAGAGACGCTTCGGGACAATGATATGGATGAGGAAGAACGTGCCATTGTAATGGAGAAATTCATGAATATGTATGAGACACAGGATCTCTATGTGATCTACAGCCGTTTTCTGGAAAGCTGCGGCTATCCGGGACTTCCGCATGTACAGCTTCAGGAGCGAAAGCTCCGGTACGAGGACGTCTATCCGGTACTTTACATGAAGTACCGCCTTCTTCGCCAGACCAGCCACAATGGTATCAAGCACCTGGTAGTAGACGAAATGCAGGATTATTCAAGGCTTCAGTATCTGATCCTTAAAATGATGTTTCCCTGCCGTATGACCATCCTGGGGGACAAAGCCCAGACTATGGAAGATGAGGCTCAGGATGTCCTGGGATTTTTACCGAAAATTTTCGGAAAAGAGATCCGCAGGATCGTCATGAACAAAAGCTACCGAAACACTGTGGAGATTGCTTCTTATGCGAATCAGCTTGCAGGGATTACAGATATGGATCTGTTTGATCGTCATGGCCAGCCAGTGGAAGAATTATTTTTTAAAGGGAAAAAACAGCAGGCAATGGAAGTGGCTCTGGATGAGCTTGTGAATAAGCTTCAGCTGGGAGCAGAACAGTTTGAGACAGCTGCGTTGATCCTTCGCACGGAATCTGAGGCAAAAGATGCCGCCCGCATTCTGAAAGAAAAACTGGAAAATACAGGGTTTGATGTGGAAAATCGTTTCTCGTACCTGCATCGTGACAGTACCAGCTTTTGCAAAGGCCTTACAGTTACTACGTTTTATCTTGCAAAAGGTCTGGAATTTGACCAGGTATTTTCCCTGTTCCCTGCAGCAGATCAGAGCCCGATTGCAAAACAGGGACGTTATATTGCAGCTACCAGAGCGCTTCATAAATTGCATATGTACGAATACGGAAAATAAATATTACAAAAGTATGACAAACAGAGCGTAAAATAAAAAAGAAATTCAGGTTGTCGGAACATGCTGTCAAATGCAATGTACACTTTGCAGACAGGATTTTACCAACACTCTTTGAAAAAATGTATAAAGTTCGTCACGAAAGTTTATAATATTTTCAATTTAGAGTTACTGTTCACTGGTAATATTCCGCGAGGTGTTTTTTGTGAACAAAGTTCACAGAAAACCCGAGAGTTGCGGCGCGAAATCATGCAAAGCATGATTTCTGTGCATCGCGAAGCGTGTTACTGTGAACGGAGTGAACAGTAACAATTTAGATTCTACAGTGGGAAATCCATTGACAGGCTTGTAATAAAATTGTAAAATACAGCTCGGGAGATTTTTATAAACGAGAAATATTTTCGTTTTGTTAATGAAATAGAATAATGTAGATTTACAAAATTTACTTATGAAAAGAAATAAGGAGGATACTATGAAGAACAAAAAGATTTTAGCAATCTTAACGATATCAGCAATTGTTTCTGCAGCTGCTACAGGCTGCAGTTTTGGCGGAGACGAGCCGGAAGAACAGGTAGTGGTAACTGAGACACCTGCTCCGGAAGCAACCGCTACACCTACTCCGGAGCCAACCATCGCGCCAGACGTACAGGACAGCACCTATACATCAAGCAATGGGGCTGTCTCCATTAAGCTTCCAGATGCTACCTGGTCCAATAAGGCGGATGAGGCAGATATGCTCAGCTTCGAATCCCCGGAGCAGGGTAAGATCCTGATCCTTCATGGACAGGGAGAAGAGGACATGTCTTCTGCTATGCTTCCGGATACGCAGGATCTGGCTGTGGCATTAGAGCAGGCTTCTGACCTTGCAGAAGGTACTGACTTTGAGATCCAGGATTATACCGCCAGTGATGTGGAGGGAGTAGGCGTTTATTCTTACACTGTGAAGTACACAGATGCTTCCAAGAGCGGCGGATATGTTTATGCGATCCATAAAATTTATAAGAGCTCTGATGAGTATTACAATATCTGCGGATCTGTTGTGGATGAGGCTTCTTATGCAGGAGTTAAGGCTGCAGTTGATTCCTTCGGAATTGCAGGAGAGTCTTCTTTGAAAGCTGCTGCACCGGTACAGTCTTCTGACAGTGCAGACGGAAGCACTGAGGGAAGTACAGATGGTTCCACTGACGGAACACAGAGTGCAGGTACTGATTCTGCGTCCTCAGGTGATGGAAGCAGTGATGGAACAATCACAAACTCCGGCGGATTTACCCAGGAGCAGCTTACAGACACCAACCAGACCAGAACTATTTACCGCAACTCCGATGGCCATCCCCTTGTAATTACTCCGGATGGAAATGGAAACTGGGTTGACTTTGATGGAAATACCTATCGTTTTGTAAATAATGAGGACGTTTACGATCAGAATGATGTGGATTATTACTGGCATGGAGAAGGTGCAGACGTATATTATATGCCTGTAGAGTAATAACAGAAAAAGCAGAATGTTGACTTACACGGACACAGCTACCCGGGATGGATGGCTGTGTCCGTGACAGTTGGAGGGAATATGGATAATTTTCAGGCTTATGGCGAATTTGCCAGAGTATATGATATGTTCCAGGACAATGTGGACTACCAGACCTGGGGCAAATGGCTGAAGCAGCAGCTTGTAGCGCAGGGAATCACAGACGGACTTGTGCTGGATCTTGGCTGCGGCACGGGAACCATGACTGAGATACTGGCAGAGGCTGGCTATGACATGATCGGAGTGGATAATTCCGGGGAAATGCTGGCAGAGGCCATGGAGAAGCGGGTAGAGTCCGGGCATGACATCCTGTATCTTCTTCAGGATATGCAGGAGTTTGAACTTTATGGAACCGTACGGGCTGTAGTAAGCGTGTGTGACAGTCTGAATTACATAACAGAGGAAGAGGAGCTGGAGCATGTATTTGCCCTGGTAAATAATTATCTGGATCCTCAGGGGATTTTTCTGTTTGATATGAATACGGTTTATAAGTATCAGACTATGATCGGGAATACTACGATTGCTGAGAACCGGGATGAGGGAAGCTTTATCTGGGAGAACAGTTATGATGAGGAGACCGGGATTAATACGTATGAGCTGGCTCTGTTTATTCCAAGAGAGGACGGACTTTATGAGAAGGATGAGGAGGTTCACTATCAGAGAGCCTATTCTTTGGAGAAGATCAAGGAACTTATTGGAAAAGCGGGAATGGAGCTTCTGGCAGTGTATGATGCTTATACACTGGAGCCACCGAAGGAAGATAGCGGAAGGCTTACCTTTGTAGTAAGGGAACATGGTAAATGATAATATAATAATAAGATAAATAGCTATAGGATTACGATTAACATTATAACAGTATAGATTGGAGAATACACATGAATGATTATATCATCCGCGCGACTGCAGCTAACGACCAGATCCGTGCATTTGCGGCAGTGACCACTGAGATGGTGGAGACTGCAAGAGAGCACCATAATACAAGTCCGGTGGCTACGGCAGCGCTTGGAAGACTTCTGACTGCAGGAGCCATGATGGGCTCCATGATGAAGGGGGAAAAAGATGTTCTTACCCTTCAGATCAAGGCCGGCGGTCCACTTCAGGGAATTACGGTAACTGCCGATTCCCAGGGAAATGTAAAGGGCTATGTAGGAAATCCAGATGTCTGCATTCCGGCAAATTCCAAAGGGAAGCTGGACGTTGCAGGAGCAGTTGGTCCTGGATTCCTGACTGTGATTAAAGATATGGGGCTAAAAGAGCCTTACAGCGGACAGGTTATGCTTCAGACCTGTGAGATTGCAGAAGACCTGACCTATTATTTTGCAACAAGTGAGCAGGTACCGTCCGCAGTTGGACTTGGAGTCCTGATGAATAAGAATAATACAGTACGTCAGGCTGGTGGATTTATTGTACAGCTGATGCCATTTGCAGAGGAAGAAGTGATTTCCAGGTTAGAGCAGAACGTACAGAAGATCAATTCTGTCACCAACCTGTTAGAGGAGGGACATACCCCGGAGAGTCTGCTGGAGAAAGTGCTGGAAGGCTTTGACGTGCAGATCAATGAGAAAATGGACACCCGTTTCCGCTGCAACTGCTCCAAGGAGCGAGTAGCGAAAGCGTTGATCAGCATCGGCAGAAAAGAATTAAACGAAATGATCCAGGAAGGCAAGCCAATCGAGATGAACTGCCATTTCTGTAATACCAACTACAATTTTACAGTAGAAGAGCTGAAAGAAATTCTAAGAAGATGCAAATAAGCTGAATTGAGACAGAATCACTATTTTCCGTCATAGACGCACATCTTGCAGAAAGCCTTTTTCAAACATGCTCTAAGGCGTGGAAATGGTAGGATAAGAGAGGATTAGGATATGAATCAGGGATTTATTAAAGTAGCGGCAGGAACGCCGCAAGTTACAGTTGCTGATTGTAAGGCCAATACCAGGGCAATTCTGGAAGTAATCCGTGAAATGGAGACACAGCATGCCAAGCTGATGGTGCTGCCGGAGCTTTGCATCACAGGCTATACCTGCCAGGATCTTTTCCTTCAGAGAAGACTGCTGGACAGTGCATGGGAGAGCCTTCTGACTATTGCAGAGGAGACTGCGGATGTGGATGCGCTGATCTTTGTGGGACTTCCTATGCGGATGAACGGAAAGCTCTACAATGTGGCAGCAGCATTGAACCACGGAAATATTCTTGGATTTGTACCTAAAACTCACATTCCCAACTATAATGAATTCTATGAGCAGAGACACTTTGCTTCCGGAGCGGATGTGTGGACAGATGTGACAGTTGGGGAGGAAAGCATACCTTTTGCCAGCAATCTGATTTTCTCATGTGAAGGATTGCCGGAGCTGACAGTTGGCGCGGAAATCTGCGAGGATCTGTGGGTTCCACTTCCGCCTAGTGTAAATCTGGCACAGGGCGGTGCCCATATTATCGTCAATCTTTCAGCCAGTGATGAGATGGTTGGCAAGGATTCCTACCGCCGTGATCTGGTGAAGGGCCAGTCTGCTAGACTGGTGTGCGGCTATATTTACGCCACAGCAGGAGAGGGTGAATCCTCCCAGGATCTGGTATTTGGCGGGCAGAACCTGATTGCAGAGAATGGCACCATGCTGGCTGAGGCGAAGCGCTTCCAGAACACTGTGATCTACGGAGAAATTGATGTGCAGAGACTGGCAGATGAGAGAAGACGACTTTCCACCTATCCGGCATCTGATGATGCTGACTGCCAGATCGTACCTTTTGATGTGGAAGTGGAAGAGACCTCTCTTACCAGGAAGTTTGCCCCCTATCCTTTCGTACCTTCTGTAAAAGAAGAGCGTGATATGCGCTGTGAGGAGATTCTGAACATTCAGGCTATGGGACTTAAGAAGCGAATGAGCCACATCCACTGCCAAAAGGCAATGGTCGGACTTTCCGGGGGACTTGATTCTACACTGGCATTGCTTGTAATTGCACGTACTTTCCAGCTGATGGGACTGCCATCTGAGAATATCCGCTGCGTTACCATGCCATGCTTTGGTACCACAGACAGAACTTACCAGAATGCCTGCAAATTAAGCCAGTGCCTTGGTGCTTCTCTGACGGAGGTCAATATTAAAGAGGCGGTAAATATCCATTTCCGTGATATCGGTCACGATGATTCCGTTCATGATGTAACCTATGAGAACTGTCAGGCCAGAGAGCGTACGCAGATTCTTATGGATATGGCAAACCAGGAGGGAGCACTTCTTGTGGGAACCGGTGACCTTTCCGAGCTTGCTCTTGGATGGGCAACCTATAATGGAGACCATATGTCCATGTATGGTGTAAATGCCTCTGTTCCCAAAACGCTTGTAAGACATCTTGTCCGCTATTATGCAGATACCTGCGGAGAGAAAGAGCTGGAAGAAGTTCTTCTGGATATTCTGGATACTCCGGTAAGTCCGGAGCTTCTGCCACCTAAGGACGGCAAGATCGCGCAGAAAACAGAAGATCTGGTTGGTCCTTATGAACTTCATGATTTTTATCTGTATTATATGCTTCGTGCAGGCTTTGAACCGGATAAGATCTATCGCATTGCCTGCCGTACCTTTGAGGGTACCTATGACAAGGCTACGATTCTGAAATGGCTGAAAATCTTCTACCGCAGATTTTTTGCCCAGCAGTTCAAACGCTCCTGTCTTCCTGACGGTCCGAAGGTAGGTAGTGTGGCGCTGTCTCCAAGAGGTGACCTGCGTATGCCAAGTGATGCAAGCGCAGCGGTATGGATGGAAGCTCTGGAGAAGCTTGAAGTATAAAACGATTGTGCGGTACGCTTTCCATGCATTTTGCAGCTGTATTTCGCGTAGCATACAGCTGTAAAGGCAGGAAATAATTAGGTTTGTTTATTGCTATGCCGGCGGAGAACTTACATGGTTCTCCGCCTTTTTTAATGCATCTTCAATGGCAGAAATAAGCAGCTGTGACGTATATTTTCTGTCCGTGGAATATTTCAGGTCGTCCAGGGACTGGCTGTCAACAATCTGGCTGGCCAGTGATTCCAGGGAAGGCTTTACCAGCGGAAACATGGCAGTGGTGCTTTCACTTAAATTTACCAGCTCAATAGACTGGATATTGTTTTGATCTACTGTAACCTCCACGTCAAAAGTATTTTTATTCAAAGTAAGGGAACTGCGGTAAACGCCAGGCGTATAAAGCCCCTCTCCGGAAGCAGAAGTGGTCTGGCTTTTTCCAGGCCCGAACATAAAGTAGATCAGGATTCCCAGAAGAACAGCAAGAATCAGAAAGGCAATGGTATATACCACTTCCTTCATATGTAACACGATGATCCTGGTTTTCGAACTCATGGACTGCGCCTCCTGTATCGCACTGATAATGAAAAAAATAATCCTGGCCGCAAAACCAGGCTCTAATCTTCTTATTCTATCCTATTATCAAAGCATGGAAAATATGATAGAATATAAAACAGAATGATTTTTTATCAGATACAGGCTTTTTTTATTCCATATAATTGGCAGAAGGAGGAAAAAACGTGTCCCTACAATTCATCATCGGCAGCTCCGGTATTGGCAAGACGCATTATGCATGTGAACAGATCATCCGGGAATCTATGGAAAATCCACAGCACCTGTACTATATTATCGTCCCGGAACAGTTCACCATGCAGACACAGAAAAACGTAGTCGAAATGCATCCCGGAAAGGGAATCCTGAATATCGACGTGCTCAGCTTTCAGCGCCTTGCCTATCGTATTTTCGAGGAGACAGGCGGCGCCATGGAAGTGCTTCTGGATGACACTGGAAAAAGTATGGTTCTTCAGAAGCTGGTGCAGCAGCTTCGCAAAAATCTGCCCTACCTTGGCAGCCAGATGAACAAACCGGGCTATCTGGACGAAGTGAAATCTCTGATTTCAGAATTTATGCAGTATGATATCCGGGAAGAAGAACTGCAGGACATGCTGGGAAAAACAGGGGAAGACTCTCTTCTTCATATGAAAATGCAGGATGTGGGTGTCCTTTATCAGGCCTTTCTTCAGTATCTGGAAGGTCATTATATGACCGGCGAAGGCGTGATGGACGCTTTGAAAAAAGCCATTCCTTTTTCTGATAAACTGAAAAAATCCGTACTCCTTCTGGATGGCTTCACCGGTTTTACTCCGGTGCAGATGAACGTGATCCGGGAACTTTTAAATGTCTGCGATAAGGTTCTGGTAACTGTCACCATGGATGCCGGAGAAAATCCCTTACAGATGGGAAAACCACATCAGTTATTCTATATGAGCAGGAAAATGATCCACACATTGTCCGGTCTGACCAGCAATCTGGATGATCCCATTCTTCTGAAAGATGAGAGAAAGGGCCGCTTTGGAAATTTCACCTCCCTTGACTTTCTGGAGAAGCATCTTTTCCGCTACAGAAGATCTGTCTATGAGAAGAAACAGGAAGAAATCTGCATATTTGCAGCAGAATCCCCTGTAAAAGAACTGGAAGAGACAGCCAGGAGAATACGCCGTCTGGTCCGTGAAAAAAATCTGAAATACGGAGAAATCGCTGTGATTACCGGAAATCTGGAGGCGTACAAAAGTATTGCATCTCAGGTATTCGAGGAATCCCGGATCCCTTACTTCCTGGATGAGAAGCACACCATTCTGATGAACCCATTTATAGAATATATTCGTGCTGCTCTTGAAATGGTTACAAAGGGTTTTTCCTACGAAAGTGTTTTCCGGTATCTGCGCTGTGATATGTCCGGCCTTGGAAGGGACCAGGTGGATATGCTGGAGAATTATGTGCTTGCCCTTGGAATTCGCGGTTACAAAAAGTGGTCCGAGAAGTGGGTGAGAGTTTACCGGACCATGGATCCGGAGGATATTCAAGTCCTGAACGAATACCGGGAAATATTTGTGAGGGAGGCTGAGATCCTGGCTCAGGGATTTTCCAGTGGAAAGAGAAAAGTATGTGAATATTGTTATAGTTTATATCAGTTTATCGAAAGCTGTGAAATACAGAAAAAACTAAAGAAACAGGAGCTTTTCTTTAAAGAAAAAGGAGAAAAAGCTCTGGAAAAAGAATACGCCCAGATATATGGAATTGTTATGGAACTTCTTGACCGCATGGTAGAGATCCTTGGAGAGGAAGAAATTACAAGAACGGAATTTGTCCAGCTTCTGGAAACTGGTTTTGCCAAGTCAAAGGTTGCGCTGATCCCGCCCAGTATGGATCAGGTCCTTGTTGGAGATATGGAAAGAACCCGTCTGAAAGAAATAAAGGCATTGTTTTTTGTAGGTGTAAACGAGGGGAATATTCCGAAAAATACAGACTCTGGCGGAATTTTGACCCAGATGGACAGAGAATTCTTTGCAGATGAGGGAATGGAGCTTGCACCAGGTCCGAAAGAGCTGATGAACACCCAGCGCTTTTATCTGTATCTGAATCTGACAAAGCCAAGTGAGCATTTGTGTCTTTCCTACAGTTCGTCAAATGGAAAAGGAGAACCTATAAGTCCGGCATATCTGATCCACAGTATACAGGCTCTGTATCCCGGACTGGAAGTGAAAAATGCAGGTGATGAGGAATTCAGCCTGAACGCCATGGAGCTTCCGGGAACCAGTCTGGAATGCTTCCTGAAAGGTCTTGGAGAGGGCGCTGTGGGACTGGGAAGTCCTTTGTACAGCGAGCTTTACAGCTGGTATCTTAGAAGTCCTAAATATAGGACTTTAGCCAGGAAGCTGGTGGAGGCTTCCAGAACCAGAAAGCCTGCCGATATTATCAGCGAAAGTGTGGCAAAGGTTCTCTATGGAGAGGTGTCGCCCTACAGTGCCACCAGGCTGGAGCGTTATTCTGCCTGTGCTTTTGCCCATTTCCTCCAGTATGGTCTCAAACTTACGGAGCGTGCAGAGTATGAATTCCGCGCCATGGATATGGGAAATATTATGCACAAGGTGCTGGAGTCTCTGATAAAGGAAGTGAACAAAGAAAAGCTTTCTCTGGCAGAGCTTTCTGAGGAAGAGCGGGATGCGCTGGCAGACCGCCTGGTAGATGAAATAAGTGCAGATTATGGCAATACCATTCTAAAAAGCAGTGCACGCAATGAATATATGATTCAGCGCACCAAGCGAATGGTACGAAGAACTGTGTGGGCAATTCAGAAACAGCTGAAATCCGGGGGATTTGAGCCGGAAGGTGTGGAAGTTGTTTTTCAGGGCGGTCGGATCGATCGCGTGGATACTATGGAGACAGATGATGGGAAGCTGTATGTCCGGGTCATTGATTATAAGACCGGGAATACTTCTTTTGATCTGGTTTCTTTGTATCATGGTCTGCAGCTGCAGCTGATGATCTACATGGACGGTGCCCTTACCGTAGAGCAAAACAAGCATAAGGATAAAGATGTGATTCCTGCAGGGGTATTTTATTACAATATCAAGGATCCTATGATTCAGGAAAAAATAGATGCAGATATAGAGACTGTCCAGGAAAAAGTGCTGAAGGAATTAAAGATGAACGGACTGGTTCTGAAAGATAAAGAACTGGTACAAAAAATGGACAGTTCCCTTGTGTCAATTCCCGTATCCTTTAACAAAGACGGAAGCTTCCGGAAAAATTCTTCTGTAGCCTCAAAAGAGCAGTTTGATATTTTAAACCGTTATGTAAAAACAAAGATTTCTCATATCAGACAGTCCATTATGACCGGAGATGCCCAGGTTTCTCCATATATGCTGGGAAAGAAAAATGCCTGTACCTACTGTCCTTACAGCGGCGTATGCGGTTTTGATATGGACATTCCAGGCTATGAATTCCGCAGGCTGAAAAACTTTACAGATGAAGAGCTGTGGGATGCTTTTGTGAAGGAGGTGGATGAATAATGGCAGTGAACTGGACGAAAGAGCAGGAGCAGGTTATTAATTTAAGAAACCGGAATATTCTGGTAAGTGCAGCAGCTGGTTCCGGAAAGACTGCGGTGCTTGTGCAGCGAATTCTAAAAAAGGTGATGGATCCGGAGCATCCTGTTGACATTGACAGGCTGCTGATCATGACGTTCACAAGAGCAGCAGCAGGGGAAATGCGGGAACGAATTGCAAATGCCCTGGAGGATGCTCTCTGTGAGAATCCGGACAATGAGCATCTGCAGCGCCAGACTACCTTGATCCATACGGCGCAGATCACCACGATAGATGGCTTCTGTGCTTATGTGATCCGCAATTATTTCCATCTTATTGGTCTGGATCCTGGTTATCGGACAGGAGAAGAGGGAGAATTGAAGCTTCTGAAAGAGGACGTGATGAAGGAGCTTCTGGAGAACTATTACATAAAAGATGACAAAAAGTTTAAGTATTTTATCGAATGCTACGCATCAGGCAAAACAGATGATGGAATCAAAGAACTGATTTATTCTCTGTATAATGCTGCCATGAGCAATCCATATCCGGATACCTGGCTGGAAGAATGCATAGATAGTTATAGAAATACGGATTTAGAGTCTGTAAAATCATCAGAATGGATGAATTTGTTATGGAAAAACATTACGGAGGATCTTTGCCAGGCAAAGGAACTGATTACCCAGGCAAGAAGCTTTTGCAATGCGCCAGGAGGACCATACCTGTATGATGAAGCACTGCAAAGTGATCTCATCCTCATTCGTGCAGCAGAAGAGAAAGCCGCCGCCGGTGATTTTGACGGAGCAGGAGAGCTTCTTGGCAAACCGGCTTTTGCCGCTCTTTCCAGAAAGAAACCAAAAGATCCTGTAGATGATACGCTGAAAGAGCAGGTAAAATCTCTTCGGGAAAATGCAAAGGATATTTTAAAGGATATTGGAACACGGTATTTTTCCGTAAAGGAGGAGGAACTTCCAGTGCTTCTGGAAACCTGCCGGGAGCCTGTAGAAATGCTGGTGGAGCTTACCAGGGAATTTATCCGTATGTATGGAGAGAAGAAGCGGGAAAAAAATATTCTGGACTTTACGGACATGGAGCATTTTGCTCTGGAAATCCTGATTCAAAGGGTTCATGCAGCGGAAGAAAATGGCGAAAACGACGGTAATTGGACTGGAGAGAGCAAGTATATTTATCACATGAGTCCGGCAGCACGTGAACTTTCCCTGAAATATGACGAGGTCATGGTGGATGAGTACCAGGACAGTAACCTGGTACAGGAAATGATAACCAACTGTGTTTCCGGCTGGGCAGATGGAAGAAAAAATATATTTATGGTAGGTGACGTGAAACAGAGCATTTACCGGTTTCGCCTTGCCAGACCAGAGCTTTTTATGGAAAAGTATGAACAGTACAGTTTAACAGACAGTACGGAACAGCGAATCGATCTTCATAAAAACTTCCGCAGCCGGTCCCAGGTATTGGATAGTGCAAACTTTATTTTCCGTCAGATTATGGGAACAGATCTTGGTGGAATTGCCTACGATAAAGCCGCAGCTCTTTATCCTGGAGCTGTGTTTCCGGAAGGAAACAAGGAAAGCTTTCTTCCTGCAGAAGTTCTTCTGGTAGAAAAGGATTCTGAAGAACTGGAGGATCTGATGGAAGGAAAGGATGCCCGGGAACTGGAGGCTCTTGCTATTTCCAACAGAATTAAGGAAATTGTAGGAAAAGAGCTGGTACTTGATAAGGAAACCAAAGAATATCGTCCTGTGAAATACGGGGATATTGTAATCCTTCTGCGCACCGCTTCCGGCTGGTCAGAAACCTTTACAGAGGTACTTTCTGCCCACGGAATTCCTGTGTATGCCGCTTCAAAGACGGGATATTTTTCAGCACTTGAGGTGGTTACGATTCTGAATTATCTGCAGATCTGTGATAATCCTCTTCAGGATATTCCTTTGACGGGGGTGCTGAGGTCGCCGCTGGTGGGATGTACTACCCAGGAGCTTGCCGTTTTGCGGGAAAAACATCCGAAGGGGATGCTGTATGACAGCGTGTTGAATTTCCTGGAAGAATATGAGGGGCAGGAAAGAACTCTTTACCACAAATTACATGGTTTTATAGTCCTTCTAAATGAAATGCGTGATCTTGCGGTGTACACTCCTGTCCATGAGCTGATTCTTGAGATTCTCCGCAGAACCGGCTATTGTAATTATGCGAAAGCTCTGCCAAATGGTGCACAGCGGAGCGCCAACCTCGCTATGCTGGTGGAAAAGGCAATGGATTATGAGAAGACCAGTTACAGAGGCTTATTTAATTTTGTCCGATATATTGAACATTTGCAAAAATATGAAGTTGATTATGGCGAAGTAAATCTTTCTGGCGCAGGAGAAGGTTCCGTGGAAATCATGACGATCCACAAGAGCAAGGGACTCGAGTTTCCGATTGTTATCCTTGCCGGTATGGGAAAACAGTTCAATATGCAGGATCTGAACGCCAGACTTCTGATTCATCCGGATTACGGTCTTGGCGCTGACGCCATTTTGCCAGACCGTCGGATGATTGTGTCAACACTGTATAAGCAGGTGATCCGCCGTAAGCTTCTGGAAGAGACTCTGGGGGAGGAAATCCGAGTGCTTTACGTTGCCCTGACTCGTGCCAAGGAGAAACTGATCATGACCGGAACAATAGGAAATCTGGAAAAAAGGCTGCTTTCTTTATACAGATTTCGCGAAAATGACCAGGAACTTCTTCCAGCAGAAACGCGGCTGAATGGAAAAACTTACTGGGACTACGTGTTACCTGCGCTTGCAAGGCACCGCTGCATGGATGAACTTTTTGAGGAGTTTGGATTGTTGCCATCCCATGATAATCTGCTTTATGATGATCCGGCAGAGTTTCAGGTGAAAAGGATCACAGCGAGGACTTTAACGGAGGCTGAAGTGGTGGAACAGGCTGCCGGGCAGATGGAAGACGATATTCTGGATAACTGGGATTGTGAGAAAATCGTGGATCCTGAAATCAGAGCGGAACTGGAAAAGCGCTTTGGATTTGTATATCCTTATGAATATCGTAAGGACATTCCGGTGAAGGTCAGTGTATCGGATCTGAAAAAGAAGAGTTACCATGAAGATACGGATATTGAAGAAGCTGTATATTTCGAACCGGACATTGTTCCGCTGGTTCCAAGATTTATTGAGGAAAAGAAGGAAACGGAAGAGGCGTTCACAGGTTCGGCAAGAGGTACTGCTTACCATCGTGTGATGGAATGTCTTGAGTACAATAAAACGGATAGTGCACAGCAGCTGAAAGAGCAGATCAACGCATTGGTTCAGAGCAAAAAAATGTCTGAGGCAGAAGCAGAATGTATCAGAATTTCAGATATTCAGTTTTTTGTGAATGGGGCACTGGGGCAGAGAATGAAAGTCGCTGCATTATCGGGGCTTCTTTTCAGGGAACAGCCTTTTGTCATTTCCAGAAGTGCCGCTGAAATAGATGAGGCATGGGATTCCAAGGAACGTGTGCTTGTGCAGGGAATCATAGACGCTTATTTTCTGGAAGGGAATGAGATCGTGCTGGTTGATTACAAGACGGATCGTGTGCGCAGGGGGGAAGAGCAGAAGCTGGTTGATCTGTATCACACCCAGCTGGAGGATTATGCTCAGGCACTTCATAGAATGACTGGGCGCAGGGTGAAAGAGAAGTATATTTATTCCTTTACGTTGAAAAAAGAGATATTGTTAGGATGATTGCTTGTGTTCGCAGAGGGTGCGTGGATGTGGCACGCCACATCCACGCACGTCGCAGGCGGAAGGGAAAACAAAAATTTGACCACCTTACACTCTCCACCCCGCCGGATACTTATTCTTCAATGTCCCATTCACAAGCTTTCCAAACCCAAGGGGATACCCCTCCACACAAAGCAAATGCCATCCCTTAGAATGAGCAGCCTCTTCAGGCTCAATTGTAAGAGTTTCCCCTTTCAGATACCGCTCCAGTCTTGGATCATCCACAGAAAGGGAAATCACAGCTTCAGCTTCATTTTTCCGGAAAGCCAGTGCAAGCGGCTGAGCCGGTTCAAACCGGTTTTTCTTCAGATCTCCCAGATAAAGTCCGTTCCGAATAAACGTAAGTCCTCTGAAATTATAGGAAACAGACGGCAGATAATAAACTTTATCTGCCCGGACCTCCACCCGGTTCCAGTCAAACTCCTGGCCATCTAAAGTTTTCAACCCGATTTCTCTGAAAAATTCTTCCATATACTTCCGGACATCTGCAGCCAGACGACTGGTCTTAGAAGTACCAGCGGAAGGTCCAGCCGTTCCCTCCTTTTGCAAGAGGGCTAGAAAATGCCCCTCCCCCTGCATCTTATGGGGAAAAATGCGCACACATTTTTTCAGTTGTGGATTCCCATCTCCCCATTCAGGATTTCCGGTGGAAAAGCCCTCATAATCCTCCATGGAAATCAGAGACAGCTCCGGCCGTTCCCTGAGAAGCCAGGAAATGATCTGCTCATCCTCACAAGGTGCAAAGGTGCAAGTAGAATAAAGCATCTGTCCTCCCGGCTGCAGCATGTCTGCCGCATTCAGACAAAGCTGTTTCTGAATTCTGGAAAGCTCCTCAGACTTCTCAGGAGTCCAGTCCCTGGCAAGAGCTTCCTCCTTACGGAACATCCCCTCCCCGGAACAAGGTGCATCCAGAATGATCTTATGGAAAAATTCCGGAAAATTATTTACCATTTTTTCAGGCTTTTCATTGGCAACAAAAAGATTGGGAATCCCAAACAGTTCCAGGTTTCGAAGCAGTGCTCTTGCCCTGGTAGTGCTGATATCATTTGCAACCAGAAGTCCTTCACCCTTTAGGGCGGAACCAACTGCAGTTGCTTTTCCTCCAGGAGCTGCACACATATCCAACACATATTCCCCTGGCTCCACCGGAATACGGGAAGCGGGGGTCATGGCACTTGGTTCCTGAAGATAATAAAGTCCAGCCTGATAAAGAGCACACCGGGATGGCCTTACATCCTCATTGTAAAAATAACCATTCGAAACCCATGGGATTTTTTTCACTTCAAAGGGCACAATCTGTTCAAACTCCTCACAGGAAATCTTTGCCGTGTTTACCCGGAGCCCATAAGTACGCGGCTGTTCATAAGCTGCCAGAAAAGGTTCAAAATCATCCCCAAGCATATCCTCCATCCGATGAAGAAAAGCCTGAGGCAGAGCTGATAATTTATCTGAATCCATAGAAAAATCTCCTTAGTACTGAAATAGAATTAGATATGAAAAAAATGTCTGCAAAAAATCTCACGCAAACTGTGAAACACATCTTGCAGAAAGCATTTTTTAAACACATTTTAGTATAGCGGAAGAAAAAGAACAAGTCAAACATAAGCAAAAGCAAAAGAATCCATTGGAATTTCCTGTCTTTTCCACTATAATTAAAAATAGAATGATCATTAGAGCGTGTTTGAAAAATTATTCCTACAAATCATACTCCGGAAACGGTGTAAACAGCAATATACTTATAAAACAAGAGAGTGAGGGTATGAAATGCCTAAAGAAAAAATCAGCCTGAATTCCATTTACATATCAGACCGTTTACAAAAATCCCTGCAGCCTGTTTCCAACAGCGCGCTGACAGCCATAACAGCCCCTATGGGATATGGGAAGACAACCGCAGTAAACTGGTATCTGTCCAGACTGGCGAAAGACAGTCTGGCTTTGCTGATCCGGATCAGTATTTACTCCCAAAACCTTTCCATCTTTTGGAAAAGTGTGCAAAATGCATTTTCCTTCGCAGGTCTTAACTTTCTGGAAAACTACGACTGCCCGGAAGATGAAGCCTCCGCTGGATTTTTGACGGAAATTCTATGCTATCAACTGGAAAAATGTGAAAATTGTTATATTTTTATAGATGACTTTCATCTGTTAAAAGATGACCGGGCGGCCACTTTCCTGTGCAGAATGGCAGGGAGGATTCCGGAAAATGTGCATCTGATCGTAGCAAGCCGAAATCATTTTATCAGTGATGACTGGATTGTAAGGCTTGGAGGAAGACTTCACCGGATAGAAATAGACGATCTGCGTCTGAACTCTGGGGAGCTATCAGCCTATATCCGCCGCTGCGGAACCAGCCTGACAGACAGCCAGCTTGAGCAGCTTCTGAAATCCAGCGAAGGATGGTTCGCAGCTGTTTACCTGAATTTGTGTTCTTTTTCAAAATCAGGAGAATTGCCAGGAAAAACATCTGACATTTACCAGATGTTTTCCGCTTCCATGCTGAATCCTTTGCCAGAAGACAGAAAAGAATTTTTAAGTGCCATGGGGCTTGCAGATGAATTCACGGAAGAGATGGCAGAATTTATTACAAAAAGAGAAGACGTACACCAGATTCTGAAAATGCTCACCAGGCAGAATGCTTTTGTCACCTGCCTGAATGACGGGCAGACTTACCGCTTTCACCATATGATGAAAGAGTGCGCGTTTCGTGCGTTCAGAACACTGGATGATTCCAGACAGGCTTTCTATTATGAAAGATATGGTGCATGGTATGAAAAACATGGTGCCTATATCCATGCCTTGTCAGCATACCGGCGAAATCAGAATTTTGCAGCTATTCTCCGGGTGGTGCAAAAAGATGCTGGAATCTTACTTGCTTCTCTAAAACCGGAAGAGGTTCTGGAAGTTTTGAACAGATGTCCGGTTTCCGTTTTAAAAGAATATCCGCTTGCAATTCTGGTTCTTATGAGATGCATGTTTAACTGGAAAAATATTCCCAAAATGCTGGAATTGAAAGAACTTCTTCTGGCATCCATCAGAGAACATCCAAAGCTGCCTGAGGAAGAGAGAGGAAATCTTCTGGGCGAATGCGACCTGATCCAGAGCTTTCTTATGTACAATGATATTTCGAGAATGAGTCAGTTTCACCGCAGTGCCAGCGAGAAGATGACAAGACCTGCCATCAGTATCCGAAGTGACGGAGGCTGGACGTTTGGCTCCCCATCTGTACTTATGATGTTTCACAGGAAAAGCGGAGATCTTGACAAAGAGCTGGAAGAGATGAACCAGTGTATGCCTCATTATTACAAGATCACAAACGGACACGGACAGGGTGCAGAAACGATTATGAGCGCAGAGGCTCACTTTATGCGTGGCAATTTTGTTGATGCCCATATAGCATTGGAAAAGGCTTATACCCAGATTCAGGGAAACGGGCAGGAGAGCATTGCACTTTGCTGCGATTTTCTGGCACAAAGGCTGTCTATCTGTATGGACATAAAAATGAGAAATACATTTGAAGAACGTCGAAAAGAACTGCTGCAGGGGCATAATACCACCTGGGTCAATATTTTTGACAGCACCTGCGCCTATTACTATGCAGTTACCGGACAAACGGAGCGGATTCCGGCTCTCTTTGGAGCTCACATGCTTTCTACGGTGAATTTTCTGGCACCTGGGAGACCGATGATGGAAATGATCGAGAATCAGGTTTATCTTGCCCAGGGAGAATATTCGAAGGTGATCGGAAGAAGCGAATCCATTCTTGCCATGTGTCAGGCTCTTCACTACGATCTGGTAGCGCTTCATGTGCAGATCCAGCTTCTTGCGGCCAACTGGAAGCTGGGAAAAACAGAACAGGCGCTTGAACTTTTGAGAGGATCACTTTCCCAGGCTTTTCCAGATGGAATCCTTATGCCATTTGTGGAGAATTATCCATACATAGAGGAGCTTTTGAAGGGAAGCTTTTTCGGAATCAATGAAAATTTTCTTTTCAGGATCACCAGAATGGGGAAAGAATGGGAAATGCGGTGCGATCAGTTAAAAAAAGAGGAGGCGTATCCGCCGGTCTTTAAAGTACTGTCAGATCGTGAGCTGGAGATTACGGAGCTTATGGCGAAGCATATGAGCAACAAAGAAATCGCCCAGAGTCTGTTTTTATCCGAGGGAACTGTGAAGCAGTACATCAATCAGATTTATTCCAAATTACAGATTCCCGGGGATGTCCGGGTGAAGCGCAAGTATCTTTTGGAGATGATGGAAGGAAAAAGCTAACTGGAAGTTAATACTATTTTTGTCAGAGAAAACGTATAGTAAAGGTACAACATATTTCGACAGGAGGAAAATGGTATGAAGAGAAAAATAGTTACAGCGGTCATCGCGTTTATTTTATGTGCAGCAGTTGTTCCCACAGCTGGTATTTACAGCGTAATGGCAGAAAACGAGGATACGCTTCAGGTAGAGGACGGAGCTGACTATGCAGCACTTTCCGGTGTATGGAAAAATGAAGATGCACAGGCTGATGAAACTCTTACCTTAAGTGCAGACGGATTGTTTGTATATCACACCGGAGAAGGCGATGATGTTCAGGGATATCTGGAATATGTGGATGAATACAACGACGGAAATGGCAGATATGACATGTACAATCGCATGGGCATGTGGCTGGAGGGATTTTATCTGGACTCCGCGGATACTCTTCATATGGGAAATGACGGAGCTGCGGTTTTTACCAGAACAGAGGAAGATCAGGCAGAAGAGAATTCGGAAGGGCAGACTGAAAACGAAGACAGCGTGGAAAAGAAAAGCTATGTCCTCATGTCAAATAAACGCTATACAGGACTGCGCCCTCTTTATAACAATTCCAGTTGGGAAGGAGGGTATTTCTATTCCGATATGACAGAGGACTGTATGACGGTGATCGTCAACTGCAGTGCTTTAAATGACAATGAATTCACCGGTACCCCGGAGGAATATATGGAACAGTTTGCAGGCTTTGTAAGTGAATCGGAAATAAAGGATTTCACAGCAGTACAGAACCAGGAATATACAGAGAAATTCACTTATCCGGCATATGAACTGGAATTTACCACCGGAGCAAATGAAGATACCTGCAAATGGAAAATGCTGTATTTCCAGACGGATACCAATACCTTTGCTTATGCTTACAGAGTTTCAGCGGATTTTGCTGAGGAGATGGAGGAGGAATACCGGGATGCCATTTCTTCTCTGGAGCTGACGGAGATTGAGGGCGTTGAAAATACAGAAACCACTTTCACTCAAGGGGAAGATTATGATCCAAGTGCCGAAGGAGAGAGCCTGGAAATGTTTATCTCTTATTTTGACAGCTGGTACCAGTATGGAGATTTAAATGCCATGAATATCCGGCTTTATGGAGAAGGAACCTGGGAAATCTACAACAGCCTGAATAGTGATAAAACAGGGGGATATTTTTTTGACAGCGGTACTTTTACCACACTTGGCACAACTGCCCTGAAATTGGTCAATGACAGCGGAATCTATGTGGCAGATGTTACTTTGGATGGAGATGGCGATCTGATGCTCAGTCCTGTGATTTCCGGATATGGAAATATTTATGCAGGTGCAGCTTTTTTACGAGAGTCCGATTCTATCGCCTACGAAGCCCAGACAGCTGACGATGGTGAAGGATACGGAGACTACATTCCTGATGAAGATTATGTAGAGGAAAGTGATCCGGGAGATACTTATTACTGGTATGATGGGGAAGGAAATGTAATGTACTTTGATGGTTCCGACAGCTATTATATAGGACCGGATGACGTGTTCTATATTGATGAGGCAGGAAGGCTGATGGAATACTGATAAGCAGGTAAAACTAGTACATCGTTTCGTAAATAACTATACCAATCGCGTAGGATGGGGATTCGAGTGTGCAGATTGCAGAAAGCCTTTTTCAAACACGCTCTGGGACGTGGACAAAAAGAATTTCCTGAAAAATATATGACAAATTTTGCAAGCCGAATACCTATGTGTATTTCGGCTTGTTTATTATTTACTGTTTTAAGATCATAGGGGATTTCATAAGCTTTCATTTTGTGATAAACTATGTGATAAAGCTAAACAAGCTTCGTGTTTTGAGCAGCGGAGATTTCATTTTGACAAAGATATGGGCAGGAGCTATCAAGGATGCAGATATGGAAAGATATCTTGAGATAAGGATCACAGAGTCTGGAAAAGTAGGAGAGGTTTTGCGGGCTGAGGCAGGGCTTACAAAGAGGCAGATCAGTCAGGCAAAGTTCAGGCCGGGAGGTATCCTTAAAAATGGAAAACAGTGCCGTGTAACGGAAATAGCAGTGCCTGGTGATCGGCTTCAGGTATGTCTGGAAGCGAAAGGGATTGATTCAAAGCAACTGGTGTGTCCAGATACAAGTAGTTTCATAGAACGAGGAAAAAAACAATTATTGGATTTCGAAAGACAAGAGCTGGAAGACGGATTAAAACCCCAGAAACTTCAGATCCTTTATGAAGACCAGGATTTACTTGTAGTAAACAAGCCGGCTGGTATGGTGACGCACCCATCCGGAAGCCATTATCAGGACAGCATTTCTAACCTGCTTGCAGCCTATTTTCGTGAAAAAAATGAGACAACACGCATTCGGTCCATTGGACGTCTGGATAAAGAGACCTCCGGGATTTTACTTTTTGCCAGAAACCAGGTGGCGGCAGCCAGATTGCAGAAGCAGAGGGAAGAAGGAAAGCTGCAGAAGAAATATCTGGCGCTTGCAGAAGGAGATTTATCAGAAGCAAATGATTCTGTATTCTGGAAAGAAATTGCTATACCACTTGCCCCGGATCCGGAAAATCCCATGAAAATGACAATTTCTCCAGATGGACTGTTGCCAGGAAGCAGGAATGCAGTTACGTATTATAAGAACATAAAAAGTTTCGGCAATGTGACTCTTGTTGAGCTTCAGCTGGAAACCGGACGAACCCATCAGATCCGGGTTCACATGTCAGGGATAGGTCACCCTCTTCTGGGAGATACGATGTACAATCCTGGAACATGTTTGAACATGAGTAACAGCAAAGAAAAAAACAATACGAAAGGCAGAATAAATAATAGGAATGACTGCTTCAAAAGAGCTGCGCTACATGCCTGGAAGCTGACTTTTTGTCACCCATTTACAGATGAAATAATCACTCTGGAAGCTCCCCTTCCAGATGATTTCTGCCGCTTTTTGAATGCAAACGAGGAGGAAAAAACATGACAGAAACACAGCAAACCATAAATAATGTTATCGCAAAAATGATCGCATATTCCGATGGAAACAAGCATGATATTGCCCATTTCCTGAAGGTATATACATATGCCAGAATGATTGGCGAGATGGAAAATTTAACCGAAAGAAAGCAGGAAATTCTGGAAATCGCAGCCGTGATCCACGACATTGCCTGCCCTGTATGCCGCGTAAAATATGGTAATACAAACGGCTCCAACCAGGAAAAAGAAAGTCCTGAGCTGGTAGAAAATTTCCTCAAGGATGTGGAAATTGATGATGAAATGAAAGAGAGAATCAACTATCTGGTTAGCCATCACCACACCTATACAAACGTAGACGGACTGGATTACCGCATTCTTCTGGAAGCTGATTTTCTTGTAAATGCAGATGAAAGTGAAATGTCTGAGAATGCTGTTGAAACAGCCAGAGAGCGCGTATTTGAGACCAATACAGGCAAAAAATTACTCACAAGTATCTATAAATTGCCTGCCAGGTAAAGCAATAGAAGGCGTTGAAAAAGAAAAAAGAGTGGTTAATTTCTGCAATATTAAACCTGGAAATTCAATCTATGGAACCGCCTGTTTCCGGAAAATTGGGCTTGTAGTGAAGGATAAAAAAGGCTTTCACCTGTGACGGAGAAATTGATCAGTTATTTGAAGTGAAAGAAAATATGTTGAAATATTGGCGTGGCATTGGCTGCGCCTTTTTTGTGTAAATGATAGAAATATATAAATTTGTTTTCAAAAATGGTATTGACAAAACTATATTATATATCATATAGTATTGTTAATTAAATAATATTGATGAATTATATAATATGATTGGAGTGATCAGATGGTCTTTAACACAGGAGCTGCACTTCTGGACGCTATTGTCCTGGCGGTTGTGTCCAAGGAGCCGGAAGGTACTTACGGATACAAGATCACCCAGGATGTACGCGGAGTTCTGGATATTTCAGAATCCACGCTTTATCCAGTGCTGCGCCGCCTGCAGAAGGATGACTGCCTGGAAGTCTACGATCAGGCATATGCCGGACGAAATCGCAGATATTATAAACTGACGGAGAAAGGGCAGGCACAGCTGAATTTGTACAAGATCGAGTGGAAGAATTATTCCACCAAGATAGGCAGTATGTTTGAGGACGCTGGCAGAAATGCGGACAGCGGCCACATGAGGGAGGAGAATTAACAGGTATGGACAGAGCGCAGTTTATGAAACAGCTAGAAAGGCTGCTGTCTGATATTTCGGAAGCAGAAAAGCAGGAGGCGCTGGCTTACTACAACAGTTATTTTGACGAAGCCGGTCCTGAGAATGAGGCTTCCGTGATCAGAGAGCTTGGAAGCCCCGGAAAAGTGGCTGCCATAATAAAGGCAGACCTTGACGAAAGCAATGAGGAATATGCACAGTATACAGAGAATGGATATGAGGACTTGCGGGAAAACAAGGCTTCTTATATGCCGGAGATTCGCCAAAGAGATGGGAAACATGCAGGAAAAACAGATCGTACCCACAGGGGATATCGCCCGAAAGAGAAGGGAAGCAACAGCAGATTTATCCTGATCCTAATTGCCCTGGTATTTCTTTCCCCATTTATCATTACAGCAGCCAGTGGCGTATTCAGTATTTTACTGGTGGTGATCTTGTTTCCATTTTTGGCGATTTTTGTATCCGGAGTTGTGGCGTTCTCATTTATCGTAGCAGCTTGCGCCTGCATGAGTGTGGGAGTTGGAACTTTGGTTACCAATACTGCTGTGGGACTACTGGTAATGGGAATCGGCTGTCTTTTGTTTGCATCAGGAATTCTGTTCTGCATTTTAACAGGATGGCTGGGCTCCACAATTTTCCCATGGATCCTTCGCAAGGTGACAGACTTTTTCCAGAAAATCGTGTATCGGAATAAGAAGGAGGAGCAGGCATGAAAAAAGGAACAAAGGGAATGCTGATTGCAGCAGGTGCTTTCGCAGTGGCAGGAATTGGTTTATGTATCGGTGGAATTTCTGTAGCAGCAGTGGAAACGGGCGGAAATGTGTTTGATCAGGCTGGACAGCTGCTTCAGGATAATGATTATCCGCTGGCTGGTTTGATCCATTGGGGAAACGTCCAATATCATTCTTCTGACATAGATTGGGATGATTTAGATGAAAATACTGTGGATATGGATTTTGCCAGTGATCTGGAAATCAGTTTGAAGTATGATGAGCTTCTTATCCAGAAGTACGATGGTGACAAGATTCGGGTAAATGTGGCAAATGATGCGAAGAACGATGTGGTCGTTAAGGAAACTTCCGGGAAAATCACGATTACAGATACCCGCAGTGGCAATGTAAAAAAGAAGAAACAGATAAAAGTCAGTGTTCCTTCAGTGAAAGAATTTGATACGGTAAGCCTGGGTGTTGACATGGGAACCATTGATCTGGAGTGCGATTTAAAAGTACAGGAGCTTTCGGTGGAAGTTGGTGCCGGAGAATTTTGCGGTTATGGAAATATCACAGCAGCGAATTGTGATCTTCAGGTTGGCGCCGGAACCATCGACATTGATCAGATTGATGTTCAGAAACTGAATGCGGACTGCGGTGCTGGTGAAATTGACATGGTGGTAACTGGAAAAGAGAAGGACTATAATTACGATCTTTCCTGTGGCATGGGTGAGATTGATCTGGAGAATTCTGAGTACAGTGGACTTGGCATTGAGAAAACCATTTCCAATGAAGGTGCCCAAAAAGATATGGTGCTGGAATGCGGAATGGGCGAGATTGATGTGGAGTTTACTGGGGAAAAATAAAATCTTGCAGAACGCTTTTTTCAGACACGCTCTGGTGTAAAGTTATGTAATAAATAAAAAAATAAGACAGAAATGTCAGATCGGAGGAATCAATTATGAGCAATAAGCGTTTATACAAATCAACCGTAAACTGTATGCTGTGTGGTGTGTGCGGCGGAATTGCCGAGTATTTCGATATTGACCCAACCCTGGTCCGCCTGGCCTGGGTAATCCTGACCTGCTTCGGCGGCGCAGGAATCTGGGCATATATTATTGCAGCGATTATTATTCCGAAAGCATAAGAAGAATTGCACAAGATCCACTGCCTGCGAAAACTTAGCTGCGGGGGGCCGAGCTGCTTAGTTGTAGTTGACAGTCAGCTTGGCAGAATATTGCGACGGTTCGCGTGGAATATGCCATGTCAAATTGCATCCACTTTGAATAAATGTATTATATTTTGTCCATACTCCCTATATACATCCAAACACTGTAAAAAGGAGCATAGACATATGAACAAAGACAAAGAAGTAGAAGCTTACAAATCCGGAAATCTTACCCCTGAAGAACAGACAAAATATGAAATTGCTCAGGAACTTGGCATTCTGGATAAAGTCTTAGAAGGGGGCTGGAAAAGCCTCTCCGCCAAAGAAACGGGCCGGATCGGTGGCATAATGGCGCGAAAGAAACCGAAAAAATAATAGTATATTATTTGCCCCTGCAACCTGTTATCAGGTTAGAGCGTATTTCAAACAGGATCTAGGAGGGGCGGGAAAATGCACAGAAAGTCTTTTAAGACTTGGGAACACCATTCTGGACTGAAACCGTTTTGAACTGTCCGCAGAAGGCGTAACCCTTCGCCTGAATAACAAAGAATTTCAGCTGATGGAATTATTTAAGTGACGCTGTCTGGGATGTGGCAGTGGAATCGGACTTTCCATTGCCCAGGCAGCAGCCGAAGCCTATGGAGGAAAAATTAAAGTCAGCAGTAAAGATGGGAAGTCAATTTTGTTCCAGGTTACCATATAAAAAGTTAAGTATGTTTATAAAAGTCCTGCAGGACAGTTTGAGAGAAAATATTCAAACTGTCCTTTTAAAATATATAAAAATTGGATATTTATAACGGTACAGTATTCCTGTATGCTTTCAGACAAATAAAAGGCAGTTGAAGAAATGGAAATCTGTTAAAACAGTGCCCCACAATTTTTCTGCACAATACATACAGGAGGAAATCAAAATGAGCCAGGAAAGATATGCATTAAATAAACAGCTTGCACAGATGTTAAAAGGTGGAGTGATCATGGACGTTACCACTCCGGAACAGGCAAAAATCGCAGAGGAGGCAGGTGCCTGTGCGGTTATGGCGCTGGAGAGGATTCCGGCAGATATTCGTGCAGCAGGTGGTGTTTCCAGGATGAGCGACCCAAAAATGATCAAAGGAATCCAGGAGGCAGTCTCCATTCCGGTTATGGCGAAATGTCGTATCGGACATTTTGTAGAAGCGCAGATTCTGGAAGCAATTGAGATTGATTATATTGATGAGAGCGAGGTGCTTTCCCCGGCAGATGATGTTTACCATATTGACAAGCGTCAGTTTAAAGTGCCATTTGTATGCGGAGCCAAAGATTTAGGGGAAGCTTTAAGGCGAATCGCAGAAGGTGCTTCCATGATTCGTACAAAAGGCGAACCGGGAACCGGCGATGTGGTACAGGCGGTGCGCCACATGCGCATGATGAACAGCGAAATCGGGAAAGTGGTTTCTATGCGTGAGGATGAGCTTTTTGAAGAAGCAAAGAACCTGCGTGTGCCATATGAGCTGGTTGAGTATGTACACAAAAACGGAAGACTTCCGGTGGTAAACTTTGCAGCAGGCGGTGTTGCGACTCCTGCAGATGCGGCCCTTATGATGCAGCTTGGCGCAGAAGGTGTGTTTGTGGGCTCTGGTATTTTCAAATCCGGTGATCCAAAGAAGCGTGCCGCAGCGATTGTAAAAGCGGTCACCAACTATCAGGATTCCAAAATGCTTGCAGAGCTTTCCGAAGACCTTGGTGAAGCTATGGTCGGAATCAATGAGCAGGAAATCCAGCTTCTGATGGCAGAGAGGGGCAAATAAGATGAAAATCGGAATCCTTGCTGTGCAGGGAGCTTTTGCAGAACATAAGAGCAAACTGGAAAAACTGGGTGCCCGGTGCGTGGAGCTGCGGAAAAAAGAAGACCTGGATGGAGACTTTGACGGACTGGTTTTGCCAGGCGGTGAGAGTACGGTACAGGGAAAACTCCTTCGGGAGCTGGAAATGTTTGAGCCTTTGAAAGAGAAAATCCAGGCTGGAATGCCGGTGCTTGCCACTTGTGCGGGGGTGATCCTTCTGGCTGACCACCTCTCTAATGACGGGCATGTGTATTTCGAAACCATGCCTGTGACAGTAAAAAGAAATGCCTACGGCAGACAGCTTGGCAGTTTTCACACCATCAGGGAAATGAAAGGAATCGGTCAGGTTCCCATGACATTCATTCGTGCCCCTTATATTGAGAAATGCGGAGAAGGCGCAGAAGTACTGGCTGAGGTGGATGGAAATATTGTAGCTGTAAAGTATAAAGAGCAGTATGGACTGGCATTTCATCCGGAACTGGATGAGGATGACAGGATACATGAGGCGTTTCTGAATAGTGTAAAGAAATATGCAAAGAAAAATTCCCCAAACACCTGGTTATAGAATGAACCTATAACCAGATATTATTTTTACATATTAGACAGATAATCCCCAGTATGTTACTATGCATTCATCAACAAAAACAAAGCAACAGCAAAGAAAAACATCAAAAACAATAACAAAACTAACATTAACGAAAAATGATGAAAAATAGTAAACATACGGAGGAAAGAAAAATGGCAGATATCAGAGATTCTAAAAACTGGGGATTTGAAACAAAACAGTTACACATTGGACAGGAGAAAGCAGATCCAGTAACAGATGCAAGAGCTGTTCCAATCTACGCTTCTACATCTTATGTATTCCATAACTCACAGCATGCAGCTGACCGTTTCGGACTTCGCGATGCCGGAAATATTTATGGAAGACTTACCAACCCTACAGAGGATGTTTTCGAGCAGAGAATTGCTGCTCTTGAAGGCGGAGTTGCAGCGCTTGCAGTTGCTTCCGGTGCAGCAGCTATCAATTATACATTCCAGGCACTTGCAAAAACAGGTGAGCACATTGTAGCTTCCAAGACCATCTACGGCGGAACATACAACCTTCTGGCACATACTCTTCCGCAGACCAGCGGTATCACCGCAACATTTGTAGATCCGGATGCAGAAGGCTCTTTCGAAGCTGCAATCCAGGAAAACACAAAAGCAATCTTTATTGAGACCCTTGGAAATCCGAACTCCAACCTGATTGATATTGAAGAAGTTGCAAAAATTGCGCACAAACATAACATTCCTCTTGTAGTTGATTCTACATTTGCAACTCCTTACCTAGTTCGCCCGATTGAGTATGGTGCAGATATCGTCGTTCATTCCGCAACCAAATTTATCGGAGGCCATGGAACTGCAATCGGTGGCGTGATCGTAGACAGCGGCAACTTCGACTGGAAAGCATCCGGCAAATTCCCGTGGATTTCTGAGCCGAACCCAAGCTATCATGGAATTTCCTTTGCAGAGGCAACCGCTCCGGCAGCATTTGTAACTTATATTCGTGCAATCATCCTTCGTGATACAGGAGCTACCCTTTCTCCATTCCATGCATTTTTGTTCTTACAGGGACTGGAAACTCTTTCCTTAAGAGTGGAGCGTCACGTAAGCAACGCCCTGAAAATCGTAGATTACCTGTCTAAACATCCACAGGTAGAAGCTGTTCATCATCCATCACTGGAGAGTGAGCCAAGTCATTATCTTTATAAGAAATACCTTCCAAACGGCGGCGGTTCCATCTTTACATTTGAGATCAAGGGTGATGCACAGACCGCTCAGAAGTTTATTGATAACCTTGCAATCTTCTCATTGCTTGCAAATGTTGCAGATGTAAAATCCCTTGTGATCCATCCTGCAACAACCACACACAGCCAGTGCACAGAGGAAGAGCTTCTTGACCAGGGCATCAAACCAAACACAATCCGTCTTTCCATCGGTATTGAGAAAGTGGAAGACCTGATCGCGGCTCTGGACGCAGCATTCGAGGCAGTAAAGTAATTAAAAAATAAATTCATTTCTGTAAAAGGTACTGTATTTCCTGAAATGGGAGATATGGTACCTTTTTTAGGCTACAACAGTCGAATTCGGCAAAATATATTGCAAAGTGGGGCGTGCAGATTGCGGGAATGATTTTTCAGACAGGCTCTGGCGCCTGCGGAATGATTACAGATTATCATAAAAATGTTTGTATTATTTATTCTTCTTTTTATACTTTATTAACATTTTATGTGCAGAATTGTCAAAATCCGTAGACAGAATTGTGCAAAATATGGTAAAATATTGACGTATTAGGGGAAAAGGGAAGGCAGTGATTTTGTGTGATAGATATCTCTAATCTTGACAGCCATATATTTGATGCTCTGTCTCAGACTTCAGATAATATGTACATTTATATAGCAGACCTGGAACGCGATTTTTCCAGATGGTCTAAGCCAAGTGTGGATTACTTCAATCTGCCAGGAGAATTTATAGAGAATACGGCGAAGGAATGGGTACAGCATATTCATCCTGCAGACCAGCATATTTTTCTGGAGGATATCGGCCGTATTTTTGAGGGGAAAAGCAACCGGCATAATTGTGAATACCGGGCTTTAAATAAATATGGGAAATATGTATGGGTAAGGTGCCAGGGAATTGTGGAGCGGAATGCGGATGGAAGCCTTGGCCTTTTTGTTGGCACGATGATGAATCTTGGTGTGAATGCCAAGTTTGACCAGCCCACTGGTTTATATACGTTTCATGAGCTGAAGAAGCAGCTTCCGGCATTTATCAGTCATGGAATGGAAGGTGCTGTTCTTCTTTTTGATGTGGACAGACTTCAGAGAATCAATGATATTCTTGGGTATCTGGTAGGAGATGAGGTTCTGCAGCGTCTGGGACAGAAATGTCAGAGCCTGGAGGGCGTTATTTCTTATCGAGGACCAGGAGGTAAATTCTATTGTATTACCACTGAGAAATCCGAGAATGCACTTGACCGGATCTACAAGGAAATGCAGAAGTTTTCAGTGGAAGTCCCCAGGGAGATGAATCTGGAGATCCAGTTGACAATTTCCTGCGGAGTGGCCTTTTTTCCACAGGATGCAGAGGATTTCGAGACTTTGCATGCAAATGTGGAATACGCCCTTGAGCAGGCAAAGAAAGTGGGACGTGGCAGCATTGCGCAGTTTTCCGGACAAATGCACAGAAAAACGGTGGAGAAATTCCGACTGCAGGAAGTGCTCCGTGAGTCTGTTGCCAATAATTGCAGAGGGTTTGCGCTGGTATATCAGCCTCTGGTGAACGGAGAGACTCAGGATGTTTATGGTGCTGAGACTCTGATGCGTTTTTATCTGCCGGATGGAACCCTGGTTTCCCCAATGGAATTTATTCCGATCCTGGAGGAAGACGGAACCATCCGACAGGTGGGAGAGTGGCTTTTGAATAAGGCACTTGCCCAGGCGGCACTGTGGCGCATGGAGAATCCTGATTTTGTAATTTCCGTGAATGTTTCTTATATCCAGATACTTCAGGAAGGCTTCAGAGAAATGGTGACACGGATCGTGGAAAAATCCGGCACACCGGAGAAGCAGCTGATCCTGGAGCTTACAGAGAGCTGTAAGGTATCGGATCCCAACGGCCTTCGGGATGATTTTGAATATTTTAAAAATATGGGGATCAATATGGCACTGGATGATTTCGGCACGGAGTACTCTTCCATTGCATTGCTTCGCAAGCTGAAACCACAGTGGATCAAGATCGATCATACTTTTGTCCGTTCCATTCAGGATGATGAGATGGATCAGGCGATTCTGGAATATATTATGAATCTGAGTAAGCAGACCAGAATAAAGGTTTGTGTGGAAGGGGTGGAGAATAAGGAAATCCTTTCCGTTGTCCAGACTTATAAGCCGGAATTGCTTCAGGGATACTATTATTCCCGACCCTGTCCGGCGGAGGAATTTTCAAAGAAATATTTCAATGGAAAAGATAAGACAGGCAGCTACGGTTGTCTGAAAAAATAATTCTGATAAGCGCTTTTTTATACGCTCTAAGGGAAATACTAGTACATCGTTTTCGAAATAACTATACCACTCACTTGTCTGTGAATCCGATTGCACAGGTATAAAAGCCTCGGCGTAGCCCGCTACGCCTACGTTTTTATACCTGCACACTCGAATCCACATCCTACGTGATTGGTATAGTTATTTACGAAGCGATGTACTAGTCTTTCGTCTATTGCAAGTGACCCCGATACAGATCGGTATAGCTTTAAACTGGAATTTGATCATTACATTGAAGGGCAGACCTGCTATGGTTTAGATAAGCTGATCCTGAATAATAATTATGCAGACGCTACCAATATGAAAGAAGCTGTAGAGGACAGTTTTATGCTGCGCAATTATGGCACAGAAGATGGAAATGAAGCATTACAAAAAACAGAGTCAGGTGGTGTATAATAAGAAAAACGGAGTTGAAAAGCCATGGTTAATCCGTTATAATTTTCATATATAAATACATGAAAAAAGTGTTTTTTCAGAAAATTGTATGTTGCTGGTCATGGGGTGGACAGCAACGACTATATGAAGGGGGATTTTTCTATGACGAAAATGAAGAAGATTTGCATACCTGTTCTTGCAGCTGCAGCCCTTGCGTTTTCAGTTCCCGGAACTACGCAGGAGGCAGAGGCTTCCTGTAATACTTATCGTGTGAATGTTGTTACTGGATATCTGGCTCTTCGGACAGATACATCCTATAATAGTGGTAATGAGATCGGAGAACTTTACAGTGGTGATCTGGTGGAGGTAATGGATTACACTGGCGCCACTGGTTACTGGTATGTATACTCTCCTAAGTATGACGATTTCGGATATGTGAATAATGATTATCTGGATTCTGTGACATCTTCCGTATCTTCCTATGATACAATGTGGACCGTAAGCGTTTCCACCGGATATCTGGCTCTTCGTAATGCACCGGAATATGATGCATCTAATGAAATCGGTGAGCTCTATCCAGGAGATACCGTCTGGGTTTCCGACAGCAGCAATTCTCAGTACTGGTATGTGTATTCCCCGAAACTGGACGGCTATGGATATGTGAATCAGGAGTACCTGTACAGAGAAGAGGGACTGGGTACAGATTCCAGCTATTTTGGCGAAGTAAGAACGGTCAGTGTAGCCAAGGGCTATCTGGCACTTCGCAATATGAAGGCATATGATGCTTCCAATGAAATCGGGGAATTATATTCCGGCGATACCGTACAGCTTCTGGACACAAGTGATTCCCAGTACTGGTATGTGTATTCCCCGAAATATGATACCAATGGATTTGTAAACAAAGATTATCTGGTGGGTGGAAATGCATATGCTACCTTGTATGTAAAAGTGCCTACCGGATATCTGGCTCTTCGATCCGCTATGGGATATGATGCGGCAAATGAGATTGGTGAACTGAATACCGGTGATACTGTGGTAGTAATTGATTCCAGTTCAGATAAATACTGGTATGTATATTCTCCACGCCTTATGAAATACGGATATGCAGATTGTAATTATATATTCTGCAATTGATGAGCAGGAAAGAAAAACAGCCTCTGACTTTTTTACTGGGAAAGTCAGAGGCTGTTTTTGAAATAACTATAATTTTTATAACTGCACACTTGAATTCATATCCTACGCGATTGGTATAGTTGTTACTGTTTACTCCGTGACCAGTAACGTATAGTTATCTTTATAGAAATTTCATACTTTCTCTGATTGAACAAAAAAACCTGCAATGCTATACTAAAATTAAAATATATTTGAAAAACAGGAGTGTGATAAATTGCAGGGTACCACAGAAAACTATATTCACCTTGAAAAGGTTTCTAAGATTTATGGAACGAAAGAAGTAAAAATAATCGCAGTAGATGAGATCAGCTTTAACATAGCTAAAGGCGAGTTTGCCGTGATCGTAGGGCCCAGTGGTGCTGGCAAGACTACGGTTCTGAATATTCTGGGCGGAATGGATACTGCCACCAGCGGTCAGATCTGGGTAGATGGAAGGAATATAGCGAAATACAATAACCGCCAGCTCACCAGCTACCGCAGGGACGATATTGGATTTGTTTTTCAGTTTTATAATCTGGTTCCCAATCTGACAGCCTTGGAAAACGTAGAACTGGCAGGACAGATCTGTAAGAACCCCATGGATCCGAAAACTGTTTTGGAAGAGGTGGGGCTGAAAGACAGACTTGGAAATTTTCCTGCCCAGTTATCAGGCGGTGAACAGCAGAGAGTTTCCATTGCAAGAGCTCTTGCCAAGAATCCGAAGATGCTCCTTTGCGATGAGCCAACAGGCGCTCTGGATTACCAGACTGGTAAGGCGATTCTCAAGCTTTTACAGGATATGTGCCGCCAGAAGGGGATGACAGTAGTGGTTATCACTCATAACTCTGCATTGACGCCTATGGCAGATCGCGTGATTAAAATAAAAAACGGCAAGGTGGCACAGATGACTTTGAATGCCCACCCAACCCCGGTAGAAGAAATTGAGTGGTAGGTGAGAGATGAAAGCATTAAGAAAAGAATTCTGGATGGAGATCCGAAAAAGCAAATCCAGGTTTATCTCCATTCTTCTGATCGTGGCTCTTGGAGTGGCCTTCTTTTCCGGTATTCAGGCTTCCTCGCCGGATATGCGCTATTCCGGAGATGCCTATTATGACGAAAGCAGCCTGATGGATATCAAGGTTGTGGGCACAATGGGCCTGACATCTGATGATGTTTCTTCCATAGAAAGTATAGATGGCATCGAGTCCGCAGAAGGTGCCTGGTCTACCGATGTGATGTGTGGGGAAGACCAGAAGCAGAAGGTTCTTCACATTGAATCCATAAATGACACAGTGAATAAACTGGATGTGCAGGAGGGACGCCTTCCGGAAAAAAGTGGAGAGATTTTTCTGGATAGCACATTTGCTTCTTCCAATGAATATAAGGTAGGAGATAAGGTTGCTTTACGTGAAGATGGAGATTCCACCCTTCTTGTGATCACAGAATATACGGTAGTGGGAACTGGAAGAAGTCCTCTTTATATTTCCTTTAATAGAGGAAATACTACCCTTGGAACTGGTGAAGTCAATGGATTTGGATATGTGCTTCCAGAAGATTTTGACCAGAAAATTTATACGCAGATTTATGTGACCGTTCATGGGGCAAAGGGTCTTACAAGTTATACAGACGGTTATGAGAATCTGATCGCCAAGATCAAAGACCGTGTTGAAAACATAGCAGATGATCGCTGTCAGATCCGCCTTGCAGCTGTGAAGGCGGATGCACAGGAGGAAATCAATGATGCCCAGAAGAAGCTGGACGATGGGAAAAAAGAGGCAGATGAAAAGCTTGCTGACGCAAAAGAAGAGCTGGATAAAGGTGAAAAGGATTTAGAAGACGGCAGGAAAGAGTATGAAGATGGAAAATCCCAGTTAGAAGACGCAAAAACAGAGCTTGCCGATGGAAAAAAACAGCTGGAAGATGCGAAGACAGAGCTTGCTGATGGGAAAAAACAGTTAGAAGATGCGAAAGCGCAGCTTGCTGATGGAAAAAGTCAGCTGGAATCTGCCAAGAATCAGCTTTCCTCCAGCAAAAGCCAGCTCGACACGGCCAGAAGCCAGCTGGATGATGGATGGAGTCAGGTAAGTGCTGCAAAAGCCCAGCTTGCTGACGGACAGGCTCAGCTTGATTCTGCGCAGAAGCAGGTAACCAGTGGTCTGGCAGAATTAGAGGAAAATCAGAAGACTTTAGATGAAAATAAAGCGAAACTTGCAGATGGAAAAGCCCAGCTTGAGGCAGGCGAACAGCAGTTAGAAGCCGCAAAGCAGACTTTGACAACAAAGCAAAGTGAACTGGATCAGTCAAAAGCGGAGATCACTGCCGGACAGCAGCAGATCGAAAGTACCAGAACCCAGTTAAATGCCCAGAAGCAGCAGATTACAGATGGACTTTCCCAGGTATCAGCAGGAGAAGCACAGCTTCAGGATGGAATAAGTGCTTTGGAAAGTGCAAAAGCTCAGCTGACGGAGCTGCAGAGTCAGCTTGAGATAGTACGCGCAAGTTACAACGCAGCACTGGAAAATCCGGATGCTTCCCAGGAGGAAATAGATATTCTGGCAGCTCAGGTGTCTGCACTGGAAGAACAGGAGGCGGCGGTAAGCCAGCAGATTCAGGCAAGTGAAGCGCAGATTGAGAGTCAGCGGCAGCAGCTTGCAGCGACCAGAAGTGAGTTGGAAAGCGGGCTTGCAGCAGTCGAGGATGGACTTTCCCAGCTTTCTCAGAAAGAAAGCGAGCTGAATGCTGGATGGGAACAGATAACAGCAGGTCAGGCAGAGATTGACGCCGGATGGATTCAGATTCAGGAACAGGAGAATACTCTTGCTGCTTCGAAAGCTGAGATAGAGGCAGGGGAACAGGAACTGGAAAAAGGTCAGAAGCAGTTAAAGGCAGCAAAGAAAAAACTGAATAAAGCCCAGAAAGAAATTGATTCCAATGCAGAGACCCTGGCAGCAGGACAGGCGGAACTGGATGCCAATGTGGCAAAGCTGAATGACAACGAAGCGCAGTATGCTTCCGGTCTGGAACAGTATAATTCCGGTGCCCGGCAAATTGCGGAAAATGAGGCAAAGCTTACTTCCGGTGAGCAGGAGATTGCAGAAAATGAGGCAAAACTTGCCGATGGTGAGAAAGAAATCGCAGACAATGAGAAGAAGCTTGCAGACGGTGAAAAAGAGATTACAGACAATGAGAAAAAGCTTCAGGATGCGGCTAAAGACTTGAAAAAAGGTGAGAAAGACCTTGCAGATGGAAAGAAAGAGTACGAAGACGCAAAAAAAGATGCTGAGGATGAGATTGCCGAGAATCAGCAAAAGCTGGATGATGCGAAAAAGGAGCTGGAAGATCTGGAAATGCCGGAGTGGATGGTCACAGATAGGGAGGCTCTTCCGGAATATACGGATTACGGTGATAATGCAGACCGTCTTCGAAACATCGGTCAGGTTTTCCCGGTCATCTTTTTCCTGGTAGCGGCATTGATCAGTCTTACCACTATGACTCGTATGGTGGAGGAGCAGCGAACCCAGATCGGTACCTTGAAGGCATTGGGATATAAGAAGTCTGCTATTGCAGCAAAATACATCTGTTATGCATTTTTTGCAACTCTTCTTGGCAGTGTGCTGGGAATGCTGATCGGAGAGAAAATTATTCCATACATTATTATAACTGCTTATGGAATTATGTATCACAATGTGGCAAATACCATTTCCATTGATTATCAGCCTGGCTTCGCACTGATCGCTTCCGCAGCCTCTGTTGTATGTACAGTTGGAGCGACTCTTTTTGCAAGTGGAAAGGAGCTGCAGGAGACACCGGCCTCTCTTATGCGCCCACCGGCTCCGAAAGAGGGCAAGCGGGTATTGCTGGAGCGGCTCACATTTATATGGAAGCATTTAAGCTTTTCCTGGAAGTCCACAATTCGAAATCTTTTCCGTTACAAGAAGCGCCTGATCATGACGGTCTTTGGAATTGCAGGAAGCATGGGACTGATGCTGGTTGGCTTTGGGATTCAGGATTCCATCAGTGATATTGCCGCTATTCAGTACCGGGAGCTTCAGCATTATGACGGAATGGTGATTGAGGACAGCGATGCTACAGAGGAAGAACATGCAGAGCTGTTTGAATATATGAAGGAAAATGAGCAAATCGCCCATTGCAATCGGGTACAGATGACGAAGATCAGTGCTCCGAAAGGCAGCTCCAGCGTCAGTATTTATCTGTTTGTGCCAGAGAGCCTGAGTGAGTTTGCAAAGGATGTAACCTTAAAGAACCGTATTACCGGGGAAACATATGAGCTTACCGACGAAGGTGCTGCTATTTCCGAGAAAACAGCATCCCTGCTGGGATTAAAGGTGGGAGATATGATTCCCCTAAAAAAGGGAGATAAGGAATATAAGGTGAGGGTGGCTGTGATCACAGAGAATTATATGAGCCATTACCTTTATATGACGCCCAGGGTTTATGAGCAGACGTTCGGGGAAAAGCCGGAGTATGAGAACATTGTGTTTACTATGCAGGAAGACTGCAAGGATGATCTGGAAATGGCAGGAAGCCGGATCCTTGCTAATCCTGGTGCTCTCAGCATCAGTTATACCAGTAGTCTGGCATCACAGGTTGACCGTATGCTGAGCACTCTGGATGCGGTGATCCTGGTGCTGATCGTTTCCGCAGGAATGCTGGCTTTTGTGGTATTGTATAATCTGAATAATATCAATATAACAGAAAGACAGAGGGAACTGGCAACTTTGAAGGTGCTTGGCTTCTATGACGGAGAGGTCTCTCAGTATGTGCTTCGGGAAAACGTGATCCTGACAGTGCTTGGAATTATGTTTGGAGCAGTGTTTGGAATTCTCATTCACAGGTATGTGATTACTACGGTTGAGGTGGATGCAGTTATGTTTGGACGTAATATTAAGCCGTTGAGCTTTTTATACAGTGGAATTCTGACAAGCATATTTTCCATTGTGGTGAATGGGGTGATGCATTTTAAGCTGAAAACCATTGATATGGTGGAATCCTTAAAGAGTGTGGAATAAAAAATATTGAGAAAACACTGTCTGAGCGGTGTAATTGTGAAATTTTGAAATTAGCTTGACAAGCCGGAAGAATGCAATTATAGTTATATCCATAAAAGTGGCGGCTTTTTCCGGCTATTTACAAGGAGATCAGACCGCTGCAGCGAAAAGCGTTGAAGAAGAGGAGTAAGTAAATGCCCTCCCAGAGAGAAATGTCCAGGGATAACTGTGGTGGAAGACATTTCGAGATCCGCATTCACTGAAGGTAGCTTCTGAGCCGGGAAACTGAACAGGCAGTGATATCTGCAGTAAGTTTTCACGCAATTCCAGCGTTACAGGAAAGAGATATGTGTACAACAGAGCGAAGACTGTAAATGAATTCAGGGAAACAGTACTTTGCATTTTGCACATAATGAAGGTGGTACCGCGTTAATTTCGCCCTTCACACAATTGTGTGAGGGGCTCTTTTTTTAGGAGGAAAATTATGAGCAAAGAACTTGCAAAGACCTACGATCCAAAAGGAATCGAGGAACGTCTTTACCAGAAATGGATGGACAACGGATATTTTCATGCAAAAGTAAACCCGGATAAGAAACCATTTACCATTGTTATGCCGCCGCCAAACGTAACCGGACAGCTGCATATGGGACATGCACTTGATGAAACTATGCAGGACATTCTCATCCGTTTCAAGAGAATGCAGGGCTACGAAGCACTGTGGCAGCCGGGAACTGACCATGCAGCTATTGCTACAGAGGTTAAGGTTACTGAGAAACTGAAAAAAGAAGGCATCGACAAGGCAGAAATCGGCCGTGAGAAATTCCTGGAATATGCCTGGGAGTGGAAAGAAGAGTACGGCGGAAAAATTATCAACCAGCTGAAGAAGCTTGGTGCTTCTGCAGACTGGGAGCGAGAGCGCTTCACCATGGATGAGGGTTGCTCCAAGGCTGTACAGGAAGTCTTCATCAAGTTATATGAAAAAGGCTACATCTACAAAGGTTCCCGTATTATCAACTGGTGTCCGGTATGCCAGACTTCCATTTCCGATGCAGAGGTTGAGCATGAGGATCAGGACGGATTTTTCTGGCACATCAATTACCCGGTTGTTGGAGAAGAAGGAAAATTCGTGGAAATCGCAACAACACGTCCGGAAACACTTCTTGGAGATACTGCAGTTGCAGTAAACCCGGATGATGACCGTTACAAAGACATTGTTGGCAAAATGCTGAAGCTTCCTCTCACAGACAGAGAGATCCCGGTTATTGCCGATGAGTATGTTGATAAAGAATTTGGTACCGGATGCGTAAAGATCACACCGGCACATGACCCTAACGATTTCGAGGTTGGAAAGAGACACAACCTTCCGGAAATTAACATCATGAATGATGATGCTACCATCAATGAGCTGGGTGGTAAATACGCCGGCATGGATCGTTACGAAGCAAGAAAAGCCATGGTAGAGGATCTGGACAAGCTTGGTCTTCTGGTAAAGGTTGTTCCGCACAATCACAGCGTTGGAACTCATGACCGCTGCCATGCAACCGTAGAGCCGATGATCAAGCCTCAGTGGTTTGTAAAGATGGACGAAATGGCCAAAGCTGCTATCAAGACTCTTGAGGATGGAGATCTGAAATTCGTTCCGGAGCGTTTTGACAAGACTTACCTTCACTGGCTGGAGAACATCCGTGACTGGTGTATTTCCCGTCAGCTGTGGTGGGGACACAGAATCCCGGCTTACTACTGCGATGAGTGCGGTGAGACTGTAGTTGCAAGAGAAATGCCGGAAAAATGTCCGAAATGCGGATGTACGCATCTTCATCAGGACGAGGATACGCTGGATACCTGGTTCAGCTCTGCTCTGTGGCCATTCTCCACACTTGGCTGGCCGGATAAGACACCGGAACTGGAGTACTTCTATCCAACAGATGTGCTGGTAACCGGATATGACATTATTTTCTTCTGGGTTATCCGTATGGTATTCTCTGCTCTTGAGCAGACTGGCAAGACACCGTTCCATCATGTACTGATCCATGGTCTGGTAAGAGATTCCCAGGGCCGCAAGATGAGTAAATCCCTTGGAAATGGTATTGACCCGCTGGAAGTAATCGACAAGTACGGCGCAGATGCTCTTCGTCTTACTCTGATGACTGGTAATGCACCTGGAAACGATATGCGTTTCTACTGGGAGCGTGTAGAATCCAGCCGTAACTTTGCAAATAAGATCTGGAATGCTTCTCGTTTCGTTCTTATGAATCTGGAAGGAAAGGATGTAACGGAGACGGAGATTGGTTCTCTTTGCGCTGAGGACAAATGGATCCTTTCCAGACTGAACAATGTGATCAAAGAAGTAACCGACAATATGGAAAAATATGAGCTGGGTATTGCGGTTCAGAAGATCTATGATTTCCTGTGGGATGAGCTTTGCGACTGGTACATTGAGATCGCCAAGGTTCGTCTGTGGAAGGCAGAAGAGGATCCAAAGGCGGCAAACGAGGCTCTCTGGACACTTCGCACAGCGCTGACCCAGGGACTGAAGCTGCTTCATCCGTTTATGCCATTTATCACAGAGGAAATTTATTGCACACTGCTTCCGGAGGAAGAGTCCATAATGATCTCTGACTGGCCGGTATATAAGGACGAGTGGAATTCTCCTGAGGCTGAGCTTGCAATCGGAAGTTTCCAGGAAGTTGTCCGTGGCATCCGTAACACAAGAACCAGCATGAATGTTCCGCAGAACAGAAAAACACATCTGATCATTGTTGGAAAAGATGCTGCTATCTGTCAGATGTATGAGAACAGCAAGAAATCCTTTGCAAATCTTGCTTTTGCAAAAGAAATCCATGTTCAGCAGGATAAGACTGGTATCGGTGAGGATGCAGTTTCTGTTGTTGTTTCCAATGCAGTTGTTTATATGCCTCTGGAAGACCTTGTTGACAAGGAAAAAGAACTTGAGAGACTGACAAAGGAGCAGGAGAGACTGACTAAGGAAATCGCCCGCTGTGAGGGAATGCTGAATAATCCAAATTTCGTAAATAAGGCTCCTGCTGCCAAGGTTGATGCAGAGAAGGAGAAGCTTGCGAAGTACAAAGAGATGAAAGATAAGGTTGAAACACAGCTTGAGCAGCTTAAGAGATAAAAAGGAGATTTTGCATGAAGCTGAGCAAATTTTGCAATAAGATTTCCCTGATTCTCCAGGCACTCTGGTGCGCAGTGCTCTATTTCCTTATAGAGGCACTGTGCCGCCATTCTGTAGTGGAGGCCTGGGATTATATGACGGGAAAACCGTTGGTATTTGCTTATAATACGATGTTTATTTTTACTACAATGCTGATCGTTTATCTGTTTCACAGGCGGTGCTTTTGGAGAGTTGTGGTTTCCGTTTTCTGGCTGTTTCTGGGAATCGTAAACTGTATTCTTCTGATGAACCGTGTTACACCATTTACCGGACCGGATCTGCATATGCTGACGGATGGTATTGCAATCATGCAGAAATATCTGCCGTTTTATGGTGTGGTGATCGGATGTATTTTGATCGGAATTGTGGTGCTGGGGCTTTTGATCCTACTGGTCAAGGGACCGAAGTATGAGCAGAAGATTAAGTACCGGTATGTGATTCCGCTGGTAATTGCTGGTTTTGTGGCTTTTGGAGGCGTGACACAGCTGGCTCTTGAAAAAAGGGTTTTGTCTAATTATTTTGGCAATATTGCGTTTGCTTATGAGGATTATGGTTATCCTTATTGTCTGGCGACTACTATTTTTAATACAGGCATCAGTGAGCCGAGGGATTATTCTGAGGATGAGATTAACCGGATCGAGAAGACAGAGTCCAATCTTCCAAAGACCAAGGAGGATGGAAAGAGACCGAATATTCTGTTCCTTCAGCTTGAGTCTTTCTTTGACCCGACACTGGTAAATTACCTGGATATTTCTGAAGATCCAATCCCGAACTTCAGGAAGCTGATGAAAGAGTATTCTTCCGGATATTACAAGGTTCCTTCTGTTGGAGCTGGTACGGCAAATACGGAATTTGAGACCATTACAGGTATGAGTCTTCACTATTTTGGACCAGGTGAATATCCTTATAAGAGTATTCTTAAGGAGACTACCTGCGAAAGTGTGCCCTATGTTCTGAAAAATCTGGGGTATTCTACACATGCGGTACATAATAATGAAGCCAACTTCTATGGAAGAAGGTCTGTTTTCCCCAATCTGGGATTTGACACCTTTACTTCTGAAGAGTATATGGCAGATGAGAACCTGCAGAATCCTCTTGGATGGGTAAAAGACAGTGTGTTGACGGATGAGATCATTAAGTGTCTGGATTCTACTGACAGTCCGGATTATGTGTATACCATTTCCGTGCAGGGACATGGTGATTATCCAAGCGAGCCCATTCTGGACAATCCTTCTATTACAGTTTCCGGTTCTCCTACGGATGAGCTGAATTGTAAATGGGAGTACTATGTGAATCAGATTCATGAGATGGATCAGTTTGTGAAAGAGTTAACAGATGCTTTGGCAGACTATCCGGAGGATGTGATCCTGGTTATGTATGGGGATCATCTGCCGACTATGGGACTGACTGTGGAAGATCTGAAAAATAAGTATCTTTTCCAGACGGAGTATGTAATCTGGGATAATATGGGACTTACCAAGAAGGATGAGAATCTGGCTTCTTATCAGATCGCAGCAGAGGTTCTGGACAGAGTTGGTATTCATGAGGGTACGATCATGAAATATCATCAGGCAAGAAGAAATACCAAGAATTATCAGGTCGATCTGGAGACACTGCAGTATGATGTGCTGTACGGTCAGCGATATGCTTATGGAGGAGAAAATCCTTTTGAGAGAACAAAGATGCGGATGGGACTTTATGATGTGACCTTAGATTCCATTCGGTTAGTGTCGGATACAGATTGGACTTATTATATCCAAGGCACGAATTTCACCCCGTCCAGTCAGGTGAAGCTGAATGGAGAGTGGTATGATACGGCATATGTAAGTCCGAACATGCTGGTGATCTCGGGTACGGAGCTGTCGGATTTTGACAGACTGGCAGTTGTACAGAGAAGTAACAGTTCGACGAGGAAGGCTCTTAGTAAGAGCTTTGACAGAGCGGTTTATGCATTGTATGATAGTCAGTGGAAGGTGAATTCCCGATAGGAACGTTTCCCGGCTGGGCACCTGGTCTCATCAGGTCTGCTCTGAGCGCGGTGTGCGGCCCAAAAAAATTAAAAACATCAGAATTTTGCTGAAACCGAAGAAAGGAGAGGACAAATTTGCTCCGCTGGAGCTCAGACTGTGTCCTCTCCTTTTTTAACCCCAAATTCTGCCGTATGAGATTTTTTCGGAACCTCTCTGATTTCTTCTGTGCGAGGTTTGTCGGATAAAAAGTTACGATTAGGGGTGGACTTCTGGTGTGACTATTATATAATGGTAGAGTAATGTAACGATTCAGAAGGCAGTATTCTGCCAGGCTTACTATGAGCATGAGAAGTTACGGACGAAATACGATAGATAAATGGTGGTTTAGATTATGAATTACGAGGAAGCGGTTGCTTATATTGAGGAGACTCCGAAGTTTACCAAAAAGAACAGTCTGGAGCATACGAAGGAATGTTTGAGGAGACTGGGGAATCCACAGGAGAAGTTTAAGGTGATACATGTTGCGGGAACGAATGGAAAGGGGAGTACCTGTGCGTTTCTCACATCTATTCTCAGGGAGGCAGGGTATTCCTGCGGTCTGTTTACGTCTCCCCATCTGGTGAAGATCAACGAGCGGTTTCAGATCAATGAGGTGAATATTGATGATGACACCTTTTTGAAAGCTTTTGAGAGAGTGAAAGTGCTGGCGGACGAGCTTGTGGCTGAAGGTAGTTACCATCCTACTTATTTTGAGATGCTGTTTCTTATGGGAATGGTGATCTTTGCAGAGGCAGGGGTGGACTATGTGACTTTGGAAACCGGGCTTGGCGGAAGGCTGGATGCGACTACAGCGGTAGAGAATCCTGTGGCTTGCGTGATCACATCTATCAGTCTGGATCATATGCAGTTTTTGGGAAATACGGTAAGAGAGATTGCAGGGGAGAAGGCTGGAATCATTGTTCCGGGAGTTCCTGTAATCTATGATGGAAATGACAAGGATGCGGCAGAAGTGATCGCTGCGAAGGCAAAGGAGCTTGGAAGTCCGGCTTATAAAGTAATTCAGGCTGGAGCAAAGGTACTGGGAAATAATAAAGACGGCATTGATTTTTCCCTGGAGGACGATTATTATGGGGATACCAGGTTCCATATTCCTTTTATTGCATGGTATCAGGTGATGAACGCATCTCTGGCGCTTACAACTATGGAAGTGCTGAAAGACAGGATTCCGGTGACCATGGAACAGCTGCAGGCAGGAATTGCAAATACCAGATGGCAGGGCAGAATGGAGACCATTTTGCCGGGCGTGATCGTGGATGGTGCACATAATGAGGATGGCGTGCGCAGGTTTGTGGAGACTGCAGAGCGGTTTCAGAAGGAGTATCCGCTGACACTTTTATTTTCTGCTGTGAATGATAAGGATTACCAGGATATGATCCATACAATTTGCAGCAGGATAAAATTCCGTAAAGTTGTGACCACAGAGGTTGGGGGATACCGTGAGGTGCCGTCTGCGGAGCTGGCAGAGATCTTTTGCAAAGAAGGCTGTAAGGATGTTGGAAACTCTGATAATATTGAAGAAGCTTTTCATATGGCGCACGAGGCCAAAGGAGAGGACGGAATGCTGTTCTGCGTGGGTTCTCTTTACCTGGTGGGAGAGATTAAGACACTCTTGTTGAAAAAGTAAATTGTCTGCAGAAAAAAGAAAACATGGGATTTCTGGTTGATTTTTCAGGAGTCTGTGGAGGAATTTTATGATCGATTATGAAGAGGAACTGAAGAAATTTGAGCCCTGTCTGGATGTGACAGACGCGGAAGAGGCTATTTACGATAGAGAGCTGACGGATATTCTGGACATTCTTCAGGAAATGCTCAGGGAGTCCAAAAGCGGACGCAGGATGAAATAGAATAGGAGATACTTAATGAACTGTATGAATTGCGGTGCGTTCCTGGCTGATAAGGATCTGGATTACTGTCCTCATTGCGGGTGCAACGTCCTGATCCAGAAAAAGGTGGAGTATCTATCCAAACTTTATTACAATCAGGGCTTGGAGAAGGCAAGTATCCGGGACCTTTCAGGAGCCGTTAACTGTCTGAAGCAGAGCCTTACCTTTAACAAGAGAAATATCCAGGCGAGAAATCTTCTGGGGCTTGTGTATTTTGAAATGGGAGAGGTGGTTGCTGCTCTTAGCGAGTGGGTGATCAGTAAGAATCTGCAGCCTACCCGGAATATTGCGAATGAATATATTAATCGTCTTCAGGCGAATTCGAATAAACTGGATGCTATTAATGAGACAATAAGAAAATATAATAATGCCCTGGCTCTTTGCAGGGAAGGCCATGAGGATATGGCTGCCATTCAGCTTCGCAAAATTCTGAACCAGAATACCAAGCTGATCAAAGGTTATCATCTGCTGGCGCTGATCTATATGAAGAATCATGACTGGGGCAAGGCAAGAAGAACCTTAAAAAAGGCGGCTCGTATTGACAAGACCAATACAACTACATTACGTTTTCTTCGTGAAGTAGATGAGAGAACCGGTGTAACGACCAGACTTGAGAAACAGAAAAAAGGACTTTTTGGTGCCAAGGGCAAGACAGAAGGTTCGGATGAGATTTCCAGAAGTACTGTGGTACAGCCGGCAGTTTACAGGGAAAATTCCAGAATTTCACTGTTTGTGACACTTATGGCGGGTGTGGCAGCAGGTGCGGCTGCATTTTGGTTTCTGGCAGTTCCGGCTATCAAGCAGGGGATTTACAGAGAAGCCAATCAACAGATTGTAAAGTACAGCGAGTCTCTGGTCAGCCAGGGTGCGGAGCTTTCCAAAGCCCAGGGTGAGGCGAAGGAATCCGGAGATGTGGCAGAGGAAATCACCCAGCAGCTTGATGCCGAGCAGAAGAAGAGCACCAGTTATCAGGCACTTCTGAATGCGTATGCAGCTTATACACAGAATGAGTATGATGCAGCTGCGTTGGAAATCCAGAAGGTTTATGAAGATCAGCTGGGAGATGATGTAATGGGAATTTATAATACCATCTGTTCAGCTACTGGTGTGTCTGGAATCATGGAAGACAGTAAGTCTGAGGGCAGCGAAGATTCCTCTGATTCCGAAAGCAATGATGGAACTGACAATACAACAGAAGGCTCTGAAACGGATTCCTCTGGTTATGACAGTTCTTACAATGATGCATCTGGTGACAGTGGGTATGATGAATCCGGATATTCTGATTACAGCGACGAAAACGGATATTATGATGAAAATGGTGATTTTCAGTATTATGAATAGAAATTTCTGAATTACAATAATGAGAAACCTCTGAACCGGGGATGTGCGGGATAGACCTGCACATCTCTTTTTCTTTTTCCTGTGCAGAGGGTCAAAATAGAGTAAAAAAGGGGGATTTTATTTATGAAACCTGTTTTTGAAACTACGGGAACCTGTCTGAATATTAAACTGCCTGAGGAACTGGATCATCCGGCTTCTGAGCTGATCCGGAGAGAATCAGACAGGATTATGGGAAAAATATATATCAGAACCATTTGTTTTGACTTTGGAAATACTGTTTTTATGGACAGTTCGGGCGTAGGTTTGATCATGGGGAGATACCGGGCTCTGGGGATGCGTTCTGGCTGCATGAAGGCCTGCCATGTAAGCGGATATATTGAAAAATTGCTGCGGCTTTCAGGCGTGAGTAAATTTCTGGAACTGGAAAGAACAGAAAATGAGATGCAGCTGGAAGGGAGGGGAGTCTGATGGGAAATTCCAACGAAATGACCATTATTTTTGACAGCCGTCCGGAGAATGAAGGGTTGGCAAGGGTAGCTGCTGCGGCATTTTGCACCCAGCTGAACCCCACACTGGAGGAAGTAGCAGATTTGAAAACGGCTGTGTCAGAGGCTGTAACCAACTGTATCATTCATGGCTATCAAGGCGAGGTACATAAGATACGGATGAAGTGTGTCAGAAAAGAGAGAACAATTTATCTGGATATTGAGGATGATGGCATAGGGATTGCAGATGTGGAAAAAGCAATGGAGCCCTTATATACGACCCGCGCTGATCAGGACAGGTCAGGAATGGGGTTTACTTTTATGGAAGCATTTATGGATGAGGTTAAAGTCACCTCACAGGTTGGAAAAGGAACCTGTGTGCATATGAGCAAAAAAATCGGTAATTGATCAGGAGGAAGCATGGATCACACTCTTGCTCTCATTGGGCGCATTCACCAGGGAGATAAAGAGGCAAGAGATACTTTGTTTTCGGAAAATATGGGACTGGTGTATAGTGTTGCCAGGCGTTTTCTGGGGAGAGGGGTGGAAATGGAGGACCTTTTTCAAATTGGAAGCATCGGGCTTTTGAAGGCTGTAGATCATTTCAATCCTGAATTTGATGTGAAGTTTTCTACTTATGCAGTACCAATGATCATTGGAGAGATTAAGCGGTTTCTTAGGGATGATGGAATTCTGAAGGTGAGCCGCTCCATAAAAGAGAATCAATATAAGATCTGTAAAATGAGGGAGGAACTGGAGAAAAAGTTAGGCCGTGAGCCGGATCTAAGAGAACTTTCAGATGCTATGGATATGCCGATGGAAGAATTGGCGATGACGCTGGAATCGGCTGCAGAGGTGGATTCTATTTACAAGATTGTGTATCAGGGAGATGGAACGGATTTGCAGCTTGTGGACAGGCTTCCGGAAAAAGAGGATCGCCATGAAAAGCTTTTGAACCGGATTTTTCTGGAGGAAATTCTGGAAAAATTGGAAGGAGAGGAGAAAAGACTGATTGTATTTCGGTATTTTCAGGATATGACACAGACAGAGGTTGCAAAAAAAATGGGAATGTCCCAGGTTCAGATTTCCAGGATGGAGAAAAGGATATTGAAGAAGCTGAGAGAAATCTCCCACAAATTGTGATGCACATTTTGCAGAGAGCCTTTTTCAAACACGCTCTGGAAAAGGAGAAAAAAGCAAAGTATTTTCTCATATTTTCCAGAGCATTATTGGGTGTTAGAATTTAATCTCTTTTCCTTCCAGACGCCACTGTCTGAACTCTGCAGAAGCAGAGAGAAGCAGGTCAGAAGATGAGTTAAGGGCTGTCTCAACTGAGTCCTGGATAACTCCGATAATAAAGCCTACGGCTACAACCTGCATGGAAATGTCGTCAGAAATTCCGAAAAGGGAGCAGGCCATAGGAATCAGAAGGAGGGATCCGCCGGCAACACCAGAAGCACCACATGCAGAAAGGGCTGCAAGAAGGCTGAGGATGATAGCTGTTGGGATATCAACGTGGATTCCAAGGGTAAAAGCAGTTGCCATTGTCATAACGGTGATGGTGATAGCAGCTCCGTCCATGTTGATGGTTGCACCAAGAGGAATGGTTACGGAATAGGTGTCACGGTCGAGCCCCATCTCCTCACAGGCTTTCATATTTACTGGAATATTGGCAGCAGAACTTCTGGTGAAGAATGCGGTGATGGCACTTTTCTTCAGGCAGTGCAGAATCAGCGGATATGGATTCTTGCGGATACACCAGTAAACCAGAAGCGGGTTTGTTACAAAGTAGATGAAAAGCATGCTGCCTACCAACAGTAGCAGTAGTCTTCCATAGGTAGTGAAAATGTCTAATCCGTTGGTGGATACGGTGTTAAATACCAGACCGAAGATTCCGAAGGGTGCCAGGTTGATGATCCAGCTGACTACCAGGGATGTTCCGTCTGCAATGTCAGCAAGGACTTTTTTTGTGGTGTCATTTGCTGTACGAAGGGCAAGACCAAGAAGGATGGCCCAGGTAAGGATACCTACATAGTTTGCATTCACCAGGGAAGATACCGGGTTGGCAACAATATTCAGAAGAAGGTTGCTGAGGACCTCCACAATACCCTGTGGGGCACTGGCGTCTGCGGCTGCATTGGTAAGTGTCAGCTGTACAGGGAAAATCATGCTGGCGAAAACGGCGATCACAGCTGCCAGTACAGTGCTGAACATGTAAAGGGCAACTACTGTTTTGATAACGCCGCCATGGGATTTTCCTGCGTTGCACAGTGAACTGAGAACCAGAAAGAATACCAGAAGGGGTGCGATAGCTTTCAGGGCACCTACAAATACATCACCAAGGATGGCAATGCTGGTTGCACCGGGGGCTGCAACTCCAAGGATGGCACCAAGAATCAGACCAACGACGATTCGTTTCACCAGTGCAATCCCGGTCCATTTGTTCCATAAATTTTTCATTTGTTTCTTTACCTCTTTCCCTCTTTAATTTGATAAAAGATTAATTAATTATATAGTATGCAGGGAGGATTCGCAATAAAATATATGATGAAATTAATGAAAATGAGAGACTTTTTTGAAAAAAAGAAAAAATAGAGAAAAAAATCCGGGTAAGGAGGAGCATAAAAACCTCTTACCCGGGTTTGCAAATTAAAAAAATTATTTAGCAGCAGCCTGTTTGCCAAACAGTGTATTCTTGTACTTGGAAAGTGCAGTGAGAAGTACCATTCCAAAGATTCCGCAGGAAATGATCTCTCCGGCACCTACCGTAAGCATCATAAGTGGAATCGGAAGATTGACGGAATAGCCGTAACGAAGTACGAATGGAACCAGAACTGCATTGGCTACGATTGGTGGAACTGGTGCCAGCCATTTGTTGCTGTTACGAAGTTTGTAAGTAAATACAGCTCCGATGAGGGTTGCGATGCTTCCGAATGCAATATCCAGAGGAATTGCACCGCCAAGCAGGTTGGCAAGGATACAGCCTACAAAAAGACCAGGAATGGCAGCTGGTGTGAAGAATGGAAGAATGGTCAGGGCTTCGGAAATTCGAACCTGGATTTCTCCATAGCTAAACGGTGCAAACACCAGTGTCAGTACAACATAGACAGCCGCAATCAGCGCTGCCTGCACCAGAAACAGGGTACTCTTGTTTTTCATATTCATTTGTCTCCTTTAGTTTTGTTTTACGAGTGGAAGGTCACGAACACTCGATTCATTTTCGCGCTGCAATGAGTCAAGCGGCCATGCTTACATGGACATTTGACGAATGCCGCGGAGGCATATACCGGAAGGTATATGGCCTACGCCGGGAATCGGCGGAAAAGCCGCTTAAGACCTTATTTTTCTGGGCTTTTCAACGGGCATCAGTATAACATATAGAATTCCGGTTTTCAAGAGGTTATTCCCAAAATGTTCGGAGCATACCCACATTTTCCCATATTTGCAGTGCCGTTTATACAACTTTTCCTGTAATACAGCAAAAGTTTTTAGGGTTGTTATTCCTTCTGAATCATAGTAATCTATAGATATCTTATGAAGAGAACCGCATTTGTCGGTTTGCAGGTCAGGAGGAAAAATATGCCAGATATCAGAATACAAAAATACAAAAATCCCATTATTTCTGGTTACAATCCAGATCCGTCGATTTGCAGAGTCGGGGATGATTTTTATCTTGTAAATTCAACTTTTGAATTCTATCCCGGAGTGCCGGTTTACCACAGTAAGAATCTTGTGAACTGGGAACTGATCAATTACTGTCTGAGAGATAAAGAGCAGCTTTATCTGGACGGTGTTCGGCCGTCAGGCGGAATTTATGCGCCGATGCTCTGTTACCATAACGGTGAGTTTTTTATGACCACTACCAATGTGTCACATAAGGGACATTTGATTGTACATACCAGCGATATTTATGGGAAATGGTCAAAGCCGGTATGGATTGATCAGGGAGGGATTGATCCTACTTTGCTGTTTGATGGTGAAGATGTTTACTTCGCCTCTACTTCCAGAGATAAAGATGACAGGGATGGAATTTTTATGTGTAAAATCAATCCATACACAGGAGAAAAGCTGTCCGAAAGTGTATGTATCAGTCATGGATGCGGCGGAATCTGTCCGGAGGGACCTCATATTTACAAGCTGAATGGAAAATATTATTTGCTTCTTGCAGAGGGTGGCACAGAATATGGACATATGGTTACCATGCAAAGAGCAGATTCTCCATTTGGACCGTATGAGGCGTGTCCCCATAATCCGATTCTCAGTCACCGGGATAATCCGGATGGCTCTATTTCCTGCACTGGACATGCTGATCTGGAAGTAGATCAGAATGGAAACTGGTGGCTGGTTTGTCTGGGAATCCGGCCTTCTTGCACTCCGCAGCGAGGTCTGAAACTTCATCATCTTGGAAGAGAGACCTTTTTAAGCCCTGTAATCTGGGATAAAGAGGGTTGGCCGGTTGTTGGAAACGATGGCAGAATCGCTTTGGAAATGAAGGGACCACTTCCAGGCGACCAGGTGCAGCCGATATGCCGGGATTTTACAGATGATTTTTCGGAAGAGAAATTCAGCCTGCATTATAACTGGGTTCGAACTCCGCATATGGAAAATTATGTGCGTGATACCGCTGCCAGACGGCTTGTTTTGAAAGGAACAAGCGTAACTTTAAATGACACGGATACTCCGACATGGGTCGGAATCAGGCAGAAGGAATTTGATGTTGAGGCAGATGTTGTGGTGAGTCTGAAAGGAAATTTTTCAGATGCCTGTCCGGTTTCCCAAGACAGCAACGTCAAAGGTCTAAATAAAAGAGTGGGACTGGGTACATTCTACAATCAATTTTATCATTATGAAATTTACTTAACCAGAGAGGATGGACAGTACAAGGTTTGTCTTTCCAGGCATATTCATGATATGTTTGCAAGAACAGCTGAGAAGGTAGTATCCTCTGGGGAAAATATTCATTTTCGTATTATCGGTAATCCTCTGGAATATGATTTCTGGTACAGCGAAGATGGAAAATACTATGAGAAGCTGGGCAGCGGTTCTACTGCAGGGCTGGCTACAGAAGGAACTATGTACATGAGTTTTACCGGAACTTATATCGGAATGTTCTCAGAAAATGCGGAAGGGCATTTTAGAAATTTTTCAGTGAAGATAAATAAAAATTAATTGCTGAATAATCAAGGTTAACGGAACCCCCTGCCGGGCGGGATCGCACTGCGGCGCAAATATAAATGTGGCCGGAGGCGATCCGCTGCAGGCAGAGAATCCTGTAAATTGTGACGTACATCTTACAGAAATCCTTTTCAAACAAAGACTGTGGGAAAAAGTCTGTAAATAAGATTCTTCTATGATATGCAAGGGTGATGAGCCTGATAAATAGTGCCAAATCTGACTGGCAAAATGCATGGGGAAATCGAAGGATTACTTTTCCGCATCTGCAAGATTTTTCTTCAATTCGATCATTTTGTCACGCAGCTCTGCTGCCTGCTCGAAGTTCAAGCCTGCAGCAGCCTGGCGCATCTGTTTTTCCAACTGGGAGATTAGGTTCTTCAGCTCTTTTTTGCTCATGGATTCCGGATCCTTCTTCAGCTTCACTTCAGTTTCAGCAACTGCCTTGGAAACTGCAATCAGATCACGGACTGCCTTCTTAATAGTAGTAGGAGTAATTCCATGCTCTTTATTATAGGCTTCCTGGATTTCCCTGCGACGGTTGGTTTCCTCAATGGCATTTCTCATGGAATCCGTCATCACGTCTGCATACATGATAACGTGTCCTTCGCTGTTTCGGGCAGCACGGCCAATGGTCTGGATCAGGGAAGTCTCAGAACGAAGGAAGCCCTCCTTGTCTGCATCCAGAATAGCAACCAGAGTGATCTCAGGAATATCAAGTCCTTCTCGCAGAAGGTTAATGCCTACAAGCACATCAAATACATCCAGACGCATGTCGCGGATGATTTCTGCACGCTCCAGGGTATCAATATCCGAATGAAGATAACGGACACGGATTCCCACATCTTTCATATACTGGGTAAGATCCTCGGCCATTCGTTTGGTGAGAGTTGTGATCAGCACTTTGTTTTTTCTGGAGGTTTCTTTCGTTATTTCAGAAATCAGGTCGTCTATCTGTCCCTCTACAGGGCGCACCTCCACTTTCGGATCCAGAAGACCGGTAGGACGGATGATCTGCTCGGCGCGGAGAAGCTCATGGTCGTATTCATAATCTCCCGGGGTAGCAGATACAAACAAAACCTGGTCAAGTTTATTCTCAAATTCTTCAAAACTCAGAGGGCGGTTATCCTTAGCAGAGGGCAGACGGAAACCATAGTCTACCAATGTCTGTTTACGGTTCTGGTCGCCAGCATACATAGCGCCAACCTGTGGGACTGTCTTGTGCGACTCATCAATAATAAGAAGAAAATCATCCCCGAAATAATCCAGCAGAGTATAAGGTGGCTGCCCTGGCTCCAGTCCGGAAAGATGACGGGAATAGTTCTCAATACCGGAGCAGAAGCCGGTTTCTTTCATCATTTCAATATCAAAGTTGGTACGCTCGGAGATACGCTGGGCTTCCAGAAGCTTGTCTTCGCTTTTAAAGTAGTCTACCCGTTCTTTTAATTCCTCTTCAATGGCAATGGCTGCTTTCTGAATCTGCTCCGCTGGTACTACATAATGGGAAGCAGGGAAAATACCGATGTGCGCAAGCTGACATTTGATTTCTCCGGTGAGCACATCAATCTCAGAGATACGGTCAATCTCATCTCCGAAAAACTCCACTCTGACAGCGGTATCTGAGCTGTTAGCCGGAAAAATCTCCAGAGTGTCGCCACGGACGCGGAAGGTACTTCGGTGGAAGTCCATTTCATTTCGGGTGTACTGAATGTCGATCAGCTCCCGGATAACCTCATCACGATCCTTAGTCATGCCAGGACGCAGGGAAATCATCATGTCCTGAAATTCCTGAGGAGAACCCAATCCATAGATACAGGACACAGAAGAGATGATAATAACATCTTTTCGCTCTGACATGGCGGCAGTGGCAGAAAGACGGAGCTTGTCAATTTCATCATTGATCGCAGAGTCCTTGGCAATATAAGTGTCAGAAGAAGGCACATATGCTTCTGGCTGGTAATAATCGTAATAGGAAACAAAATACTCCACCGCATTCTCCGGGAAGAATTCCTTAAACTCACCGTATAACTGTGCTGCCAGAGTTTTATTATGGGCCAGGATCAGAGTAGGCTTATTCAGCGCCTGAATAACGTTTGCCATAGTAAAAGTTTTACCAGAGCCGGTGACACCAAGCAGCGTCTCAAACTGATTTCCCTCTTTAAATCCCTTTACCAGTTTCTCAATAGCCTGTGGCTGATCGCCGGTTGGTTTATACTCGGAATGTAATTCAAAATGATCCATATGAGTCCTTTCTTTTATAAAATCAAACACGCTTTAACTGTTTTCAGTATAGCATCCTTTTTTATAAAAGTACAGCAGAATCGAATATTTGTTCTGCCCTCTGAAATGTCAGAAGCATTCCAAAACTTTAATTGACAGACATACCTATAGTGCGTTATCTTAAAAAAGAAAAGCGTGATTGTTCACGACCTGACCAGTAACACGCTTCGCGATGCGCAGAAATCATGCAGAATTATTAGGAGTGCCGGAAATGGAAGAAAAACAAAAGAATAAAAGATATGTGCTGAGGAAGCTTTTTTTTGCCTCGTTATATCTTAGTACGTTTACTTTTGGCGGCGGATATGTGATCGTTACTTTATTGAAAGAGAAATTTGTGGATCAATATCACTGGATCGATGAGGAAGAAATGCTGGATCTGGTGGCAATCGCACAGTCATCTCCAGGAGCAATTGCAGTAAACGGAGCAATTGTGGTGGGATACAAGCTTGGGGGAATACCGGGAATGCTGCTGTCGGTTCTGGGGGCTATTATTCCGCCAATGGTGATCCTGTCCCTGATTTCCTTGTTTTATGATGCATTCTGCTCTAATTATTATATAGCAGCTCTTTTGAAAGGCATGACTGCCGGCGTAGGTGCTGTGATCATTTCTGTGGTATACGACATGGGGAAAAACGTGGCGAAATCAAATGACTGGGTAAATGTGGTTATTATGGTCATCAGTTTTTGTGTAAGCTATTTTCTGAAGGTAAACATTATTTATATAATACTTATTGTGGCTGTATTTGGATTTGCGCGTACACTTGTGAAGGAGGGCAGCAAAAAATGATTTATCTTCAGCTCTTTTTCAGCTTCCTTCAGATTGGTGCATTAAGCTTTGGAGGTGGATATGCAGCAATGCCTCTTATACAGGAACAGGTAGTGACTATGCATGGCTGGATTTCCATGGAAACTTTTTCGAATCTTGTGACCATTGCAGAGATGACTCCTGGTCCTATTGCAGTAAACTCCGCAACCTTTGTAGGAACCAGGATTGCTGGTCCTGGTGGCGCAGTGGTGGCTACTCTTGGCTGTATTTTACCCTCCTGTATAATTGTAACCCTGCTGGCATATATTTACACGAAATACCGGAAAATGTCCCTTCTCCAGGGAACTCTTACATCCCTTCGCCCGGCGGTTGTGGCCATGATCGCCAAGGCAGGAGTTACCATTTTAGTATCATCTTTTTTTATAAATGGTGCAGTGGAACTGTTTCGGGAAAACATATGCATTCGAATGGTGGTGTTCTTTACTGCCGCACTGGTGCTTTTAAGAAAATTTAAAATGAATCCTATTCTGGTGATGGTTTTGTGCGGTGTGGCAAATATGGTGTTTTGCGCGGCTGCCGGAAGCTGACTGGAAAAGATATGCCAGCTGACTTTCGTATATGGTGCTGCCGCAGGTAGGCTGCACCTGTGTTTAGAAGAAAAAATAAGGGGGATAACAGATTGAACATATGTGTATATGGCGCTTCAAGTGCACTGCTTAAAAACATTTATTATGAAAAAACAGAAGAGCTTGGAAGAGCAATGGGAAAAAGAGGTCACGGTCTGGTGTTTGGCGGCGGGGCTACCGGAATGATGGGAGCAGCAGCCAGAGGCGTGGCAGCAGAAAATGGTTACATACTTGGAATTGCTCCCCGATTTTTTGACCAGCCTGGAGTTCTGTATGAGAAATGCACGGAATTTATTTTCACAGAGAATATGAGAGAGCGCAAAAAACTTCTGGAAGAAAAATCAGATGCTACGATCGTAGCACCTGGCGGAATTGGTACCTACGAGGAATTTTTTGAGATTTTTACCTTGAAAAGCCTGAAACGTATTGACCGCCCAATTGTGCTGTATAACATTGACGGATATTATGACAAGATGAAAGCATTGCTGGAGTACACAGCAGAAGAGAAATTCATGGATTTTTCCGTGCTGGATATGGTAGTCTTTCTGGATGAGCCGACAGCAGTTCTTGACTATCTGGAAAATTATAAAAAATAGAGGCTGCTATTCAGCAGGGGCTGTTTTGCGAAACATATAACTGTGAAGGTGCTGAACAGTTACAAAACGGACATGTCGCCTATGGGCGGTATTCCTATATAGGAAAGAAGATGCCAGGGAAAATTTTCTCAAGGCATCTTTTTCATTTATGCGGCAGCAAACATAAGACTGCGTTGGCAGATACCTGATAGTATCCTTGCTGTCCAAAAAAAGTATTGCAGTAAGGAGAATTTAGCCAGAATGGTAAAGTATAGGGTAAAAACTATCAAAAAAGATGAAAAAAATTTGTAAAAAATATTGACAAAAGGAATACTGAGGTGTATCTTAAGAGCATAGATGTTAGCACTCCTAAATAATGAGTGCTAACAAAAGGAATTCGAAGAAGCCAGACGGAAATCAGAATCAGGTTTGACCGTCTGCTTTTCAGGAAGGAGCAGATATTTCATGGATGAAGTATTAGATGAGCGCAAACGGAAAATACTGAAAGCAATCATCAAAACTTATATGGAAACAGGCGAGCCTGTAGGTTCCAGAACTATTTCCAAATATCCGGATCTGAATGTCAGCTCTGCTACTATCCGAAATGAGATGTCCGACCTGACGGATATGGGCTACATCGTACAGCCCCACACCTCAGCCGGAAGAATTCCATCAGATAAAGGCTATCGCCTTTATGTAGATGAGCTTACCAGGGAGAAGGAAGCCGAGATCGCAGAAATCCGTGATCTGATGATTGAGAAGTCAGATAAGATGGATAAGGTGCTCAAGCAGGTGGCGAAGGTTCTTGCCACGAATACCAATTATGCGGCTATGGTTGCGGTTCCCCAGTATAAGGGAAGCACCCTGAAGTTCATTCAGCTTTCACGAGTCAATGAGCGGCAGCTGATTGCCGTAGTTGTATGTGAGGGTAATGTCATTCGGAACCAGATCATTAATATTGATGAGGAGATGGATGACCAGACGATCCTGAAGCTGAATCTTCTTCTTAACACGAACCTGAACGGTGTACCCATCCAGGACATTAATCTGGGCATGATCGCCAGATTGAAAGAACAGGCGGGAAGCCACAGCGGTGTGGTTGCAGATGTGCTGGACGCAGTTGCAGCTACGATTCACGTGGACGAAGAAGATATGAAAGTATATACATCGGGAGCAACCAACATATTTAAGTATCCAGAGCTTGCAGATACATCCAGAGCCAGTGAGCTGATTTCCACTTTCGAGGATAAGCAGGAACTTGCGGATATGGTCCGTGAGGAAATGGGAGATCCGGAGAACACAGGAGTTCAGGTATACATCGGGGATGAAGTTCCGGTACGTACCATGAAAGACTGCAGTGTGGTCACAGCTACTTACGAGTTGGGAGATGGAATGCGTGGAACTATTGGAATCATCGGTCCCAAGCGAATGGATTACGAGAATGTAGTGGACAGCTTAAAGAAATTAAAAGTCCAGCTTGACGAAATGGTAAATAAGAAAACCTAGAAAGGCGGTTGAAAGCGTGTCAGAAGAAATGAATAAAGAAGCCGAAGTACAGGAAGAAGCAGTTGACATTCCGGTAACAGACGGAAGCGAAGAAGAGGCAGCAGATACAGCCCAGACAGCAGAAGAGGAGACTTCCGAAGAACCAGCACAGACAGAAGAAACTGAGCAGTCAGATCAGGAAGCCGAATCTCAGAAGGAACCGGAAACCAAGACAAAAACTTCTTTCTTCGGCAAGAAGAAAAAAGAGAAAGATAAATTTGAACAGCAGGTCGAGGAGCTTACAGACAGACTGAAGCGCAGCATGGCTGAATTTGATAACTACCGTAAAAGAACGGAGAAAGAGAAATCCAGCATGTACATCATCGGCGCCAGGGACATCGTTGAAAAAATGCTTCCGATCGTGGATAACTTCGAAAGAGGTCTTGCACAGGCACCGGAGGATGATCCATTTGCAGAAGGCATGAAGATGATCTACAAGCAGATGATGACAGCTTTTGATGAGATGGGTGTGAAGCCAATCGAAGCTGTAGGTAAGGAATTTGATCCGAATCTGCATAATGCAGTGATGCATGTGGAGGACGAATCCGTTGGCGAGAACATCGTCGTAGAGGAATTTCAGAAGGGATATACCTACAAGGATTTCGTTGTAAGACACAGTATGGTAAAAGTTGCTAATTAACAGAAAGCAGCTTGGAGAATCAAACTTCATCGACATTTTCTAAAAACAAAGTATAAATGTTACTGTTCGTGTAATGGACAGCAACCATGAATTTTTAAACAGGAGGAAAATTATCATGGGAAAAATCATTGGTATTGACTTAGGTACAACAAACAGCTGTGTAGCTGTTATGGAAGGTGGACAGCCAACCGTTATCGCAAATACAGAAGGATCCAGAACAACACCATCTGTTGTAGCATTCACAAAGACAGGTGAGCGTCTGGTAGGTGAGCCTGCAAAACGTCAGGCAGTAACAAACGCAGAGAAAACAATCTCTTCCATCAAGAGAGAGATGGGTACAGATTACCGTGTAACAATTGATGATAAGAAATATTCCCCACAGGAAATTTCCGCTATGATTCTTCAGAAACTGAAAAAAGACGCTGAAGGATACCTTGGAGAGTCTGTTACAGAAGCAGTTATCACTGTTCCGGCATATTTCAATGATGCTCAGCGTCAGGCAACCAAGGATGCTGGTAAGATTGCAGGTCTCGATGTAAAACGTATCATCAACGAGCCTACAGCAGCAGCTCTTGCATATGGTCTTGACAATGAGAAAGAGCAGAAGATCATGGTTTATGACCTTGGTGGTGGTACATTCGATGTTTCCATTATTGAGATTGGTGATGGCGTTATCGAAGTTCTGGCAACAGCTGGTAACAACCGTCTTGGTGGTGATGACTTTGACCAGAGAATTACAGACTATATGCTTTCTGAGTTCAAGAGAACAGAGGGCGTTGACTTAAGCAACGATAAGATGGCTCTTCAGAGACTGAAAGAAGCTGCTGAGAAAGCTAAGAAAGAGCTTTCTTCCGCAACAACAACCAATATCAACCTGCCATTCATCACAGCAACAGCTGAAGGACCGAAGCATTTTGATATGAACCTTACAAGAGCTAAATTTGACGAACTTACACACGATCTTGTTGAGAAAACAGCAGAGCCGGTTCGCCGTGCACTTTCTGATGCAGGTCTTACTGCTTCTGATCTTGGACAGGTGCTTCTGGTTGGTGGATCTACACGTATCCCGGCTGTACAGGATAAAGTAAGACAGTTAACTGGCAAAGAGCCAAGCAAGGCCTTGAACCCAGATGAGTGTGTTGCACTTGGTGCTTCTATCCAGGGTGGTAAGCTTTCCGGTGAGGCTGGTGCAGGTGACATCCTTCTTCTTGATGTTACTCCACTTTCCCTGTCCATCGAGACAATGGGTGGTATTGCAACACGTCTGATCGAGAGAAATACAACTATTCCGACCAAGAAGAGCCAGATTTTCTCCACAGCAGCTGATAATCAGACCGCTGTAGATATCAATGTATTACAGGGCGAGCGTCAGTTCGCGAAAGACAACAAGTCCCTTGGACAGTTCCGTCTGGATGGAATCCCACCAGCACGTCGTGGTGTTCCGCAGATTGAGGTTACATTCGATATCGATGCCAACGGTATTGTAAATGTATCTGCTAAGGATCTTGGAACAGGTAAAGAGCAGCACATTACAATCACAGCTGGTTCTAACATGTCCGAGTCTGATATTGACAAGGCTGTTAAAGAAGCTGCTGAGTTCGAAGCTCAGGATAAGAAACGTAAAGAGGCAATTGATACAAAGAACAATGCAGACTCCATGGTATTCCAGGTTGAGAATGCACTGAAAGAAGCAGGCGATAAACTGGATGCAAATGACAAAGCTTCCGTAGAGGCTGACTTAAATGCATTAAAAGATATCCTTGCTAAATATGCAAATACAGATGAGATCGGAGATGCTCAGGTCGCTGAGATCAAAGCTGCTCAGGAGAAGATGATGGAAAGTGCTCAGAAGCTTTTCGCAAAGATGTATGAAGCACAGAACCCACAGGGTGGTGCTGGTCAGGCAGGCCCTGGACCGGACATGGGAGGAGCTTCCCAGGGCGGTAACGAGGCTGGTTACGGCGATGATGTTGTAGATGCTGACTACAAAGAGGTTTAATTGAATAATAAGTTCCAATATTTCGGAACATGAAACTACAGCCCGGTCATGATTCATGACCGGGCAGTGGTGGTGAAAGACATATTACAGGAAATGCGCCGCTGGCGTCTTCCATAAGATAACCAAATACAAAAAGTTAGGAAAAGAAAGAAATCATGGCTGATAAAAGAGATTACTATGAAGTCTTAGGCGTTGATAAGAGCGCCGATGACGCTACATTAAAAAAAGCATATCGTCAGCTTGCCAAGAAGTATCATCCCGACGTAAATCCGGGAGATAAGGAAGCTGAAGCGAAATTCAAAGAGGCAACAGAGGCTTATAGCGTCTTAAGTGACCCGGACAAGAGAAGACAGTATGATCAGTTTGGTCATGCCGCTTTTGAAAACGGCGGCGGTGGCGGAGCAGGCGGTTTCGGCGGCTTTGATTTCTCCGGCGCAGACATGGGGGATATCTTCGGAGATATTTTCGGAGATCTGTTTGGAGGCGGCGGAAGCCGCAGACGTGCCAATAATGGACCTATGAAGGGGGCAAACCTGCGTGCACGCGTGAACATCACCTTTGAGGATGCTGTATTTGGCTGTGAGAAAGAACTTGAGATTACTCTGAAAGAGGAATGTACTTCCTGTCACGGTTCTGGAGCTAAGGCTGGTACCTCACCGGTTACCTGTCCGAAATGTAATGGTGAAGGACAGATCGTTTACACCCAGCAGTCCATGTTTGGCATGGTTCGTAACGTTCAGGTGTGTCCGGATTGTCATGGGACAGGTAAGATCATCAAAGATAAATGCCCGGATTGCCGTGGTACCGGATACATTTCCAATCGCAAAAAAATTAAGGTATCTATTCCAGCGGGTATTGACAATGGTCAGAGTATCCGTATCCGTGATAAAGGTGAACCTGGCACAAATGGAGGTCCGAGAGGCGATCTGCTGGTAGAAGTAAATGTAGCACGCCATCCGATTTTCCAGAGACAGGATATGAATATTTACTCTACTGCACCGATTACTTATGCACAGGCAGCGCTTGGCGGCGAAGTCAAACTGAATACAGTAGATGGAGAAGTTCTCTATGAAGTGAAACCAGGAACTCAGACAGATACCAGAATCCGTCTGAAGGGAAAAGGTGTTCCGTCCCTTCGAAACAAGAATGTTCGCGGTGATCACTACGTAACTCTGGTTGTTCAGGTACCAACCAACCTGAATGAGGACGCGAAAGAAGCTCTCCGCAAATTTGACGAGGCATGCGGCAATCGTCCTGCAGGCAGTGCCGGCGATAGCACAGAAAAGTCCGAAAAGAAGAAAAAAAGCTTCATGGACAAATTAAAAGAGACCTTTGAAGAGTAAAAAATCAGTTTTTCCATAAAAGAATAAAGAAAAGGGGAGATATCCTCTTTTCTTTTTTTGTTACTTATTGTATATTAAAGGGTAGCCGCAACGTTACTGTCCGTGCTGCTGGTCAGGAAATGAGCAGTAACATCGCAAGAGTCCGGAAAGGAGTTTTGCCTTGAAAACAAAGAAAAGAGATTTGTTAAACCGATATATCCCCCTGTGGTCTATTGTACCTCTTGTGACCATCATGGCAGTGAATTGTCTGATTTACTGGGGAAGCAGTGCGCTTACAGCTGGCAGGTATCACTTTGATTTTACGATGGCATTTGACAGGGAAGTTCCTTTACTGCCTGTATTTGTGTGGTTTTATATTCTGGCATTTCCATTCTGGGCGGTGGGGTATTTGCTGGCGGCAAGGCGTGGTAAGGATATGTTTTACCGGTTTGTTGCCACAGATCTGACCATACATTTTATTTGCTTTATCTGCTTTATTTTAATACCGACCACCAATATAAGACCGGAGATCCCAGGAAATACCCTTTCGGAAAAGATTCTCGCTCTGGTATATTCCCTGGATGGCGGGAACAGTCCTTCTAATTTGTTTCCCTCTATCCACTGCTATGTGAGCTGGATGTGCTGGAAAGGTGTGGAAGGCTCAGAGAAGGTGCCGAAATGGTATCAGAGATTTTCTCTGGTATTTGCAATTCTGATCATTATCTCTACCCAGGTGCTGAAGCAGCATTACATTGTGGATGCAGCAGCGGCGTTGCTTCTGGTAGAGTTTTTCTGGAGATTTTATCAGAAAGGGCAGCGACATAAGTGGGTTGTGCATGTTTTTGCACATAAAAAGAAGTAACATGGACATAAAAAACCAGTAATTGGTCAGGTGAATTGAAAAATCAGAATAAAGTAACAGATAACAACCGTTTCGAAAGATGTTAAAAAATACCATATTGTGATTATGAAGAAACAGCTTTCAATAAAAAGATTGGAGAAATAGTATGAAGTGGAATCGCTTTACCATCAAAACAAAAACAGAAGCAGAAGACGTTATCATCTCTGCCCTTGCAGACGTTGGAGTTGAGGGCGTAGAGATTCAGGACAAACAGCCCCTTACCGAGACAGATAAAGAGCAGATGTTTGTGGATATTATGCCGGAAGGTCCAGCGGATGATGGAATCGCCTATCTGAATTTTTATCTGGAAGAGGACACAGAAACTGCGCCTGTTCTCGAGAGAGTACGTGCTGTCCTTGAAGAAGTACGCGGATACATGGATATCGGCGAAGGCACCATCACAGAATCCCAGACAGAGGACAAAGACTGGATCAATAACTGGAAGGAATATTTCCATCAGTTCTATGTAGATGACATTCTTATTGTTCCATCCTGGGAAGAAGTGAAGGAAGAAGATAAAGATAAGATGATCCTTCACATTGATCCAGGTACAGCTTTTGGAACTGGTATGCACGAGACAACCCAGCTGGTAATTCGTCAGCTGAAGAAATTTGTGACAAAAGACACCCAGATGCTGGATGTTGGAACCGGAAGCGGTATTCTTGGAATTGTAGCTTTGAAGCTGGGCGCTGCTCATGTTGTGGGAACTGACCTTGATCCCTGTGCAATTCCGGCAGTGGCAGACAATAAAGAGGCTAACGATATTAAGGATGAGACTTTTGACATGCTCATTGGAAACATCATTGATGATAAAGAAGTTCAAGACACGGTTGGATATGAGAAATATGACATTGTAACGGCTAATATCCTGGCAGATGTACTGGTGCCTCTCACACCGGTTATCGTAAATCAGATGAAAAAGGGTGCTTACTATATCACCTCTGGAATCCTGGATGTGAAAGAAGAAGTAGTGGTAAAGGCAGTGAAAGACGCCGGGCTTCAGCTGGTTGAGGTAACCCATCAGGGAGAATGGGTATCTGTCACAGCCAGAAAGGAATAATTATGCAGCGCTTTTTTGTGGAGCCTTATCAGGTCCTTGAGGAAGAACACAGGATTACCCTTACAGGTCCGGATCTGAACCATATGAAAAATGTTCTTCGCATGCGCATTGGTGAGGACGTTTGGATCAGCGATGGCAGTGAGAAGGAATATCACTGTACCATAGAAGAATTTCAGGAGGACAGCGCAGTTCTTCATATCCTTTATGCCCAGGAATCTCAGTATGAGCTCTCAAGCCGGATTTATTTGTTCCAGGGACTTCCTAAAGGGGATAAAATGGAACTGATCATTCAGAAGGCTGTGGAGCTTGGCGCTTACGCTGTTGTTCCAGTTGAAACAAGGAGATGTGTGGTGAAGCTGGACGCAAAGAAAGCGCAGAAGAAGGTTACCAGATGGCAGCAGATTTCCGAGAGCGCAGCTAAGCAGTCTAAGCGTATGCTGATCCCGGAAGTGAAAAATGTAATGAACTGGAAAGAAGCACTTGCCTTTGCAAAAGGACTGGATGTGGTTCTGATTCCTTATGAGCTTGCCCAAGGTATGAAAGAGACCCGGGAAATCCTGGCGGCAATTCAGCCTGGACAATCTGTGGGGATTTTTATTGGCCCGGAAGGCGGTTTTGAGGAGGAAGAAGTGAGAGATGCCATGGAAGCCGGAGGGAAACCGGTGACCCTGGGAAAAAGAATCCTGCGCACAGAGACAGCAGGTATGACCATGCTGTCTATTCTGATGTATACGCTTGAGTCTGTTTAAAAATATTTTAGCAATCTGCAAGACGTGCCAGAGCCTGTTTGAAAAATCATTTCAGCAATCTGCACGCCCCACTTTGCGGTATGCTTCACCTGAATTCGGCTGCCGCAGCTCGCTGCTGCGCCCTTATCCGGGTAAAGGCTTCCGCAAATTGTGATGCACATCTTGCAGAAAGCCTTTTTTTAACATGCTCTGGAAAAAAGAGGAAAAGTAAGAAATGGAAGCATATTTTGATAACTCTGCTACCACAAGATGTTATCCTGAGGTGGCAGAGATTGTAGTAAAAACAATGACAGAGGATTTTGGAAATCCTTCTGCCATGCATTTAAAAGGTGTGGAAGCGGAAAAGTATGTCCGTGAAGCTGCACAGATACTTGCCAAAATTCTCAAGGTAAATGAAAAAGAAATCATTTTCACCTCTGGCGGAACAGAGTCAAATAATCTGGCCTTGTTTGGCGGAGCGGATGCAAATAAAAGAAGCGGAAACCATATTATCACCACTTCAGTGGAGCATGCAGCTGTAGGACAGCCTGCAGAGCGCCTGGAACAGATGGGATATGAGGTGACGATAGTTCCTGTAGATCACAGGGGTGTGGTTCAGCTGGAGGCGTTAGAGAAAGCTTTGCGCCCGGATACGATTCTGGTATCTACTATGTATGTAAACAATGAGGTTGGTGCTGTGATGCCAGTGGAAGAGATTGCAAAACTGGTTCATGAGAAAAGTCCGAAGGCTCTGTATCATGTAGATGCGATCCAGGCATTTGGAAAATACCGTATTTATCCCAAAAAGGCAGGAATTGATATGCTCTCTGTGAGCAGCCATAAGATTCACGGGCCTAAAGGTGTAGGATTTTTATATATCAATGAGAAAGCCAGGATTCAGCCTCAGATCTTAGGCGGCGGCCAGCAGGCCGGTATGCGGTCCGGTACAGATAATGTACCTGGAATTGCAGGACTGGGTGTTGCTGCAAAGATGGTCTACACGGATTTTGATAAGAAAATTGAGCATATGTATCAGCTGAAGGAACGCCTTGCAGAAGGTTTTCTGAAACTTCCTGATGTTCGTCTCAACGGAATGGAGATAAGAGAAGGTGCACCTCAGATCTTAAGCGCCAGCTTTCTGGGCGTGAGAAGCGAAGTGCTGCTTCATACTCTGGAAGAAAAAGGCATTTATGTTTCAGCCGGAAGCGCCTGCTCCAGCCACAAAAGAAAAGCTGCCGGAACCTTAAGTGCAATGGGAATGGAAGCAGCCCAAAGAGAAAGTACGCTGAGATTCAGTTTTTCAGAGGAAAATACATTTGAAGAAGTGGATTATGCATTGGAAGTGATCGGGCAGGTACTGCCTATGCTTCGGAGATATTCCAGACACTGATGCAGTGAGGAAAAGAAGAATGAAATGCAGCGCCGGGGAAAGTCCGGCAGCCGCATAAAATAAAGAAACAGGAGGAAATCAAATGATATTTCACGCATTTTTAATAAAATACGCAGAAATAGCTATCAAGGGTAAAAATCGATATCTGTTTGAAGATGCCCTTGTGAAGCAGATGAATATTGCTCTTTCTAAGATAGAGGGCGATTACCGCGTTGTGAAGGAGCAGGGCCGTGTTTATGTATTCTGTCCGGAGGAATACGATTTTGAGGAGGCTGTAGCTGCATTAAAAACAGTATTCGGTATTGTTTATATCTGTCCGGTAGTGATCTACGAGGACAAAGGATTTGAGCAGATGCGCTCTGACGTTGTGGAGTACATGAAGAATGTACATCCGGATTATCACGGCACCTTCAAGGTATATACAAGACGTGCAAAGAAGTCCTATCCGGTAAATTCCATGGAAGTAAGTGCAAGAATCGGTGAAAGCATTCTGGATGCTTTTCCGGAGGCAAAGGTGGATGTACATCAGCCTGAACTTACCGTTTCTGTTGAGATCCGTGAGAAAATTTATGTATATTCCAAGAGCATCAAGGGACCTGGCGGAATGCCGGTTGGAACCAATGGAAAGGCAATGCTGCTTCTTTCCGGCGGAATTGACAGCCCAGTGGCCGGATATATGATCGCAAAGCGAGGCGTTAAGATTGAAGCCGTTTATTTCCATGCTCCGCCGTATACCAGCGAGCGTGCGAAACAGAAGGTTGTGGACCTGGCGAAGCTGGTGGCAAAATACAGTGGACCGATCAGGCTTCATGTAGTAAATTTCACAGACATTCAGCTGTACATTTACGATCAGTGTCCACATGATGAGCTTACTATCATTATGCGTCGTTATATGATGAGAATTGCAGAGCATTTTGCAAAGAAGGATAACTGTCTTGGACTTATTACCGGTGAAAGCATTGGACAGGTTGCAAGCCAGACCCTGCAGAGTCTTGCAGCAACGAATGAAGTGTGTACATTACCGGTATATCGTCCGGTGATTGGGTTTGATAAACAGGAAATTGTAGAGCGTTCCTGGGAGATTGGAACTTATGACACTTCTGTTCTTCCATATGAAGATTGCTGTACTATTTTTGTCGCAAAGCATCCGGTTACAAAGCCGAATCTGAATGTGATCCGCAAGTCAGAGGAGAAACTGGCTGAGAAAATTGATGAACTGATGGAAGCGGCACTTAGCACTGCAGAAGTGATTGAAATCCAGTAAAAAAGTGGAAAAGTACTCAGAGACTGCATGAAGTCATCGAAAAAACAAAAAGAGGAACTGTGAACAGTTCCTCTGACAATCGAATATTTAATTATTCAACTGTATATTTGTCGATGATTTCCATAACGCTGTCAAGAGCAGCTCCGTCAGCATGGATATTGAGGTCGATCGGTTTGGATAAATCCAGGCTGAAGATACCCATGATAGATTTAGCGTCAATCACATATCTTCCGGATACCAGGTCGAAGTCGCAGTCAAATTTGCTGATCTCGTTTACAAATGCTTTCACTTTATCAATAGAGTTAAGTGAGATTTTTGCTGTTTTCATTGTGATATAACCTCCCTTGGATTGTTAGTAGTTTGCTTTACAGTACTCATATTACCTGTAGGCAGGATAAAAGTCAAGGTGAAAAAAGAGAAAAAATGGCAGCAGAATTAGTGAAAATGTATAAAAAATTTACAACATTACTGTGTACTGGTAATATTCCGCGGGATGCTTTTCGTGAATGAAATTTACAGAAGATCCGGGAAGTGCGGCACGAAATCACGTATTTGCATGAATTCTGTGCACCGCGGAGAAATTATCCTGCATGGTGTGGACAGTACTAGTTTTGGAGGAAAAAATGAAAAAAAAGGTTGCATTACACAATCTTGGATGTAAAGTAAACTCTTATGAGCTGGAAGCTATGCAGCAGCTTCTGGAACAGGCAGGGTATGAAATCGTACCTTTTGAACCAGGTGCTGATGTTTATGTAATAAATACCTGTACGGTAACAAATATTGCAGACCGTAAATCTCGTCAGATGCTTCACAAGGCGAAAAAGATGAACCCAGATGCGGTGGTAGTAGCAACAGGATGTTATGTACAGACTGACGAGGGAAAACTGGAAAAGGACGAAGCAGTGGATCTGGTACTTGGAAATAACCAGAAGAAAAATATTGTGGAAGTTCTGGCTGATTTTGAAAGGGAACACCAGCGTCAGGCTCATATTATTAAGATTAATCAGACAAAGGAATATGAAGAACTGGAAATCAGCCACACAGCTGAGCATGTACGTGCTTATATTAAGGTGCAGGATGGCTGCAACCAGTTTTGCACCTATTGTATCATTCCCTACGCAAGAGGCCGCGTGCGAAGCAGGGAAAAAGAGAATATTTTAAACGAAGTGCACAAGCTGGCCAAAGCTGGCTACAAAGAAGTGGTGCTTACAGGAATTCATCTCAGTTCCTATGGAGTGGATTTTCCTGAGGACAAAAAAGAAACTTTGCTTTCTCTTATTCAGGCAGTAAATGAAGTGGAAGGAATTCAGAGAATCCGCCTTGGCTCCCTGGAACCGGGAATCGTCACAGAAGAATTTGCAAAAGAACTGTCTTCTATGTCAAAAGTCTGCCCTCATTTTCATCTTTCCCTGCAGAGCGGATGCGATACGACTTTGGAGAGAATGAACAGACGATACAGAAGCGCGGAGTATAAAGCAAGATGTGAACTTCTTCGCAATTATTTCGGAAATCCGGCGCTGACAACAGATGTGATTGTAGGCTTTCCAATGGAAACAGAAGAGGATTTCCAGGCCTCTTATGATTTTGTGAAAGATATTCATTTTTATGAAACCCACATTTTTAAATATTCCCGTCGCCATGGAACTAAGGCTGCGGCTATGTCCGGTCAGCTGACAGAGGCAGAAAAAGCTGTGAGAAGTGACAAAATGCTGGAGCTGCACCAGAAGCGTGCTGCAGAATATGAGATTTCTCTTCTGGGAAAGACTCTGGAGGTACTTCTGGAGGAGGAAGTGGAAATTGATGGAAAAGCATATTATCTGGGACATTCCAGAGAATATGTGAAAGTGGCGGTGCCGAAAACGGAGAAATACGGTGTAAATGATATTCTGGCGGTGAAAGTGGAAAAAACTTTGCAGCCACATATTCTGCAGGGAGAAGAAATACAGGTTCTGTAGGGCGTGACCAGTAACATAATTATTACTGTTCACTGGTAACGTTCCGCGAGGTGTTTTTTGTGAACAAAGTTCACAGAAAACCCGAGAATCTCAGCGCGAAATCATGCGAATGCATGATTTCTGTGCATCGCGAAGCGGGTTACTGGGCAGGTCGTGACCAGTAACCACACAATTGCGGAAATGACAGGCAATGCAAAATTAGGATTGTAATTTACACGTAATTATATTAAAATAAAAAAGAAATAATCGTAAGGACGTGAGAAAAATGGCGGAAAATAATCTGGGAAGTACACAATATTTCAGAACAAAACCAGATCAGGAGCTTGAAGTAAAAGAAATCCTGGACCTGGTTTACAACGCAATGGAAGAAAAAGGCTATAATCCTGTGAATCAGATCGTAGGTTATATTATGTCCGGTGATCCGACTTATATCACCAGCCATAAGGGTGCCAGAAGCATGATCATGAAGGTTGAGCGTGACGAACTTGTTGAGGAATTGCTGACCGAGTATATTAAGAACAGATCCTGGGAATACTGATTATGAGATTAATGGGATTAGACTACGGTTCCAAGACGGTGGGCGTTGCCGTCAGTGATCCACTGGGACTTACCGCACAAGGTGTGGAGACTGTCTGGCGCAAGCAGGAGAATAAGCTTCGCCAGACGATGGCACGGATTGAAGAACTGATTTCGGAGTATCAGGTAGAGCGTATTGTACTTGGATATCCGAAGAACATGAATAATACTGTAGGCGAGCGGGCGGTGAAATCTCTTGAGTTTAAAGAAAAGCTGGAGAAGAGGACTGGCCTGCCTATTGTGATGTGGGATGAACGACTGACTACGGCAGAAGCGGAGCGTACTTTGATGGAGACCGGTGTCAGACGTGAGAACAGGAAGCAGTTTCTCGATCAGATGGCTGCGGTTTTGATCTTACAGGGATACTTAGACCGAATGAATATGAATAAGGACGAAAATAATGGAGAAAATTAAATTTCAATCTGAGGATGGGATTATAGAATTTTTTGTGGAAGAACAGACTACAGTTGCAGGAATCACTTATCTTCTGGTTTCCGATTCACAGGACGATGAGGCAAATGCCTATATTATGAAAGATATTTCAGAAGAGGGAAGCGAAGAAGCCAGCTATGAGATGGTAGAAGATGATGAAGAACTGGTGGCAATTTCCAAAGTATTTGAACAGATGTTGGACGACGTAGATCTTGAAATGTAATAATTTGCTGGGCAGATCGTGAACAGTGATGCGAAATCATGCTTTGCATGTTATTTTGTGCATCGTGAAGCGTGTAACTGTGAAGTTACTGAACAGTTACCAGCCGAAACAAAATAAAGTCGCTTTATCCTGGTAGCGTGAGTTTGGAGGATAAAGTGCGCAAAATGGAGGATAGATTGATTGAAGACGGAAAATGAAATGAACAACAACGGGCAAAGGACTCCGGCAGCCGGAAACGGAACAAGAAAACCAAATTTCAGACATAAAAATTACAGATATAAGGCACAGCCGAAAAAGGAAGGAAAAGATGGTCAGAAACAAGGACAGGATAAGCAGACTAAGGGGAATTATAAACCTCAGTTCCGCGGTCAGGGCAAGCCTGCCTTAAAGAGACCACGTAAAACTAACAATGGCTCCAAGCTGAAGATCATTCCACTTGGTGGTCTGGAGCAGATTGGAATGAATATTACAGCTTTTGAGTATGAAGACAGTATAGTGGTAGTAGACTGCGGACTTGCTTTTCCAGAAGATGATATGCCGGGAATCGATCTTGTAATTCCGGATATTACCTACCTGAAAGAGAATATTTCCAAGGTGAAAGGATTTGTGATCACCCATGGTCATGAGGATCATATTGGTGCGCTTCCATATGTACTGAAGGAAGTAAATGCACCGATCTACTCCACCAAACTGACTCTTGCGCTGATCAGCAACAAGCTGAAAGAGCATAATCTGACTAAGACTACCAAGTTAAAAGAAGTAAAACACGGTCAGGTGATCAATCTTGGTGATTTTGCTATTGAATTTATTAAGACGAACCATAGTATCCAGGATGCATCTGCACTGGCTATTTATTCTCCTGTGGGAATCGTGGTACACACAGGTGACTTCAAGGTGGACTATACCCCTGTATTTGGAGATGCCATTGATCTGCAGAGATTTGCGGAAATCGGACGAAAAGGCGTTCTTGCCCTTATGTGTGATTCTACAAATGCGGAACGTCCGGGCTTTACCATGTCTGAGCGCACAGTTGGTCATGTTTTTGACAATCTTTTTAATGAATATAAGACTGCAAGAATCATTATCGCAACGTTTGCTTCCAATGTAGACCGTGTACAGCAAATCATCAATACCGCATACCGCTTTGGACGTAAAGTGGCAGTAGAAGGCCGCAGTATGGTAAATGTTATTACCACTGCCGCAGAACTTGGCTATCTGCGTGTTCCTGACCAGACTCTGATCGAGATCGACCAGGTAAAGAACTATCCGGATGAGCAGCTTGTTCTGATCACTACAGGAAGTCAGGGCGAGTCCATGGCTGCTCTTTCTCGTATGGCTGCTAATATCCACAAGAAGATTACCATTAAACCTAATGATGCAATTATTTTCAGCTCTCATCCGATTCCAGGTAATGAGAAGGCTGTATCCAAGGTTATCAACGAGCTTTCCATGAAAGGTGCAAAGGTTATTTTCCAGGATGCACATGTATCCGGACATGCCTGCCAGGAGGAGATTAAGCTGATCTACTCCCTTGTGAAGCCGAAATATGCAATTCCGGTACATGGTGAATATCGTCATCTGACTGCCCAGAAGCTTGTTGCAGAGGAACTTGGATATTCCAAGGACAATATTTTTATTCTGAAATCCGGAAATGTTCTGGAGATTGATGAGAATAGTGCGGCTGTTACTGGTTCCGTACACACAGGTGCAATTCTTGTAGACGGTCTTGGAGTCGGAGATGTTGGTAATATTGTACTTCGCGACAGACAGCATCTTTCCGAAGATGGTATTATGATTGTTGTCATGACATTAGAGAGACACAGCAATGTGGTACTGGCAGGACCGGATATTGTTTCCAGAGGTTTTGTGTATGTAAGAGAGTCAGAAGACCTTATGGATCATGCAAGAGAAGTGGTGGAGCTGGCTCTTGACGGATGTCTGGATAAAGGTATCACAGACTGGAGTAAGATTAAGGCAGCAGTGAAGGATGCACTCAGCGACTACGTATGGAAACGTACCAAGAGAAGTCCGATGATCCTTCCAATCATTATGGAGGCATAAGCAGAGGCGCGATGAACGAGATAAAAGACTGTATAGATGCACTTCTTGCAGCTGTACAGAACAGTGAAGAATATCAGAAATTTGAGAAATACAGAGATCTTCTGAAGGAGAACCCGGAGCTTATGGACCGTGTGAATGCATTCAGAGGAAACAATTTCAGACTACAGAATGAAGCAAACAGAGATGAGCTGTTCCGGGGAACGGAGCAGCTCAACAGAGAATCCAGGGAGCTGCGCAGAGATCCCCTTGTAAACGCATTTCTTGATGCGGAGCTTGCTCTTTGTAAACTTATGCAGAAGATATGCAGGACACTTACAGAGGGAATCGATCTGGACATTCCTGAGTTATAAGGAGGAAACATGGGTAATACAAGAGATCAGGTGGGAAAAGCAGGGCTTTTTGTAGCTGGTGGAATTTTTCGTACTGCTTTTTACGTCTGTGTTGCAGTGCTGATTTTCTGGATTGGCAAGTCGGCCTATCAGTTTGGCTACAATGTTTTTAACCAGCAGGCAGTCAGCCCGGGAGCAGGTCAGGAAGTGACAGTTGTGATTCCGGAAGGCTCATCCACGTATGATGTAGCCAAGATCCTGAAAAGCAAGGGACTGATCGACGACAGTCTGGTGTTCTTTGCACAGGAGAAACTTTCTACATATAAGGGACAGATGCAGGCTGGAACTTATCTGTTAAGTACAGCTTACACTCCTACACGTATTATGGGTATTCTTGCTGGTGATGAGGAGCAGACTGGTGTTACGCAGGATAGTGCCACAGCAGCTGATACAGCGGCCCAGACAGATACTCAGACTACAGATGCAGGAACTGATACAGCTGATACCCAGAGTGCAGATGGTACAGCAGATACTCAGGCAGCTGATGGAACTGCAGGGGAAGGAGAGTCCGGACAGTGATCGTAGAGGAGAGAATGCGCACTTACATCAATTCTCTTGATATGGGGAATACTCCTTTTCTGGAAGAACTGGAAAAAGAAGCACTTGCAGGAAGGGTTCCCATTATCCGCAAGGAAATGCAGAGCTTTCTGAAAATGTTTCTTGCAGCAACCCGGCCGATGAAAATACTGGAGGTCGGAACGGCAGTAGGTTTTTCCACTCTGCTGATGTGCGAATATGGACCTGAGAATCTGAAAATAACAACAATTGAGAATTATGAAAAAAGGATCCCTATTGCCAGAGAGAATTTCAGGAAGGCAGGACGGGAATCCCAGATAGAGTTCCTTACCGGGGATGCAGGAGAGATCCTGAAAGAACTTACTGGAACTTATGATCTTATTTTTATGGATGCTGCCAAGGGGCAGTATATGAACTGGCTGCCGGATGTGCTTCGATTAATGCATAAGGGCAGCGTTCTTGTTTCTGATAATGTTCTTCAAGAAGGGGACATTATCGAATCCCATTATCTTGTAGAGAGACGCAATCGTACCATTTATAAGCGTATGCGTCAGTATCTCTATGAACTGAAGCACAATCCGCTGCTGGAGACCTCCATCCTTCCGTTAGGAGACGGAGCCTCCATCAGTGTAAAGAAAGAGGAGTCATATGCGTAAACCAGAATTATTAGTTCCGGCAAGCAGTCTTGAGGTTCTGAAGATTGCCACGGTTTTCGGAGCAGACGCTGTTTATATCGGAGGAGAGGCTTTTGGGCTTCGTGCCAAGGCCCGCAATTTTTCAAAAGAAGAGATGGCGCAGGGAATTGCATTTGCCCATGAGCATGGTGTAAAAGTCTATGTGACAGTGAATATTCTTGCGCATAACTATGATCTGGCTGGTGTAAGAGAGTACTTGAAAGAGCTTAAGGAATTAAAACCGGACGCCTTGATCATCGCTGATCCTGGTATTTTTACCTATGCCAAGGAAATCTGTCCGGAGATTGAGCGTCATATCAGTACCCAGGCAAATAACACTAATTACGAAACCTATCGCTTCTGGTACAAGCTTGGAGCGAAGCGTGTGGTAACTGCCCGTGAGCTTTCTTTAGAAGAGATTCGCCAGATCCGTGCCAATATTCCAGATGATATGGAGATTGAGACTTTCATTCACGGAGCGATGTGTATTTCCTATTCCGGACGCTGTCTTCTCAGCAATTTCCTGGTAGGAAGAGATGCCAATCAGGGATCCTGCACACATCCGTGCCGTTGGAAATATTCCATTGTGGAAGAGTCGAGACCTGGGGAGTATATGCCGGTTTATGAGAATGAGCGTGGTACTTACATTTTCAATTCCAAGGATCTTTGCATGATCGAGCACATGGATGACATTCTCACAAGCGGAATCGACAGTTTGAAGATCGAGGGTCGTATGAAGACAGCTCTTTATGTAGCAACTGTCGCACGTACTTACCGCAAGGCTATTGATGATTATCTGGAAGATCCGGCCAAATATCAGGCAAACATGTCCTGGTATCAGGAGCAGATCGCAGGCTGCACTTACCGTAAATTTACAACTGGCTTCTTTTATGGCAAACCAAGCGAGGAAGCACAGATCTATGACAATAATACCTATGAGAAGGGGTATACGTATCTGGGATTTGCAGAAGCTGTAGATGAGAGAGGCTATGTGCAGATTACACAGAGAAACAAGTTTACAGTAGGAGAGATGATCGAGATCATGAAACCGGATGGAACCAATCTTCTGGTTCCTGTAAAAGCTATCTATGATGAGGAGGGCAATTCCGTAGAAAGCGCTCCCCATCCGCAGCAGAAGCTGTTTGTAGATCTTGGCGGTGAGGCAGAGGTTTATGATATCCTCCGCCGTAGTGAAGCATAAGTCTGAGAGTAATTCAGAAAAATAATCGTTACTGGTCACGGAATGAACAGTAACAAATAATCATAGAGGTAAAACTCGCAGAGCGTGTTTTACCCGTTTTCAGGAAAAAGCGTCCGCAATTTTTGCAGGGCGTTTTTTTCAATTCTGGATACATAGGAGCGGCTGATGTGAAGGTGCCTGGCGATTTCCCGCTGCGTCTGTTCCTTTTGCCCAAAGAGACCGAAACGGCAGCAGATCACCTCATATTCTTTGGAAGACAGTACAGACTTCATGGAATCCAGTACATGACGGATATCTTCTCTGGTGGAATACTCTTCCACAACGTCCACTGCCGGTCCTTCCATTACATCCAGAAGACTGATCTCATTGCCTTCTTTGTCTGTACCAATGGGTTCATACAGCGAGATTTCCCGGGAATGCTTCTTGCGGGAGCGGAATAACATAAGCAGTTCATTGTTGATACACTTTCCAGCATATGTGGACAGCCGGGCTGCTTTTGTGGAATCAAATGTGGAGATGGCTTTCATTAATCCAATGGTGCCAATGGAAATCAGATCGTCCAGTTCTACATCTGTTCCCTGATATTTTTTTACTACATGGGCAACAAGCCGCAGGTTACGTTCTATGAGAATATTTTTTGCTTCCATATCGCCCCTTTGGTACTGCTGAAGATAATACTGCTCCTCGGCCATTGTCAAAGGTTTCAAAAATGTCTTCAAATCGCTACCTCAAAGGGGATTTCTATATAGTCTATGAAAAATACAGGCTTTAAGTGCCTGGCTGCCTTTTTTTTACTGCGAAAAAATCGTGGCAGGATTCTTTTTATATTTTACATTGAAATAAAGGGTGAAAATCATTATAATAATGTCAGAGTAACTGCCTGGAGCGTGTTTGAAAAAGGCTCTGGTTCGAAAGAGGCAGTGACAGCGAGTAACAGGATTACTGTTCCGCAGCAATGTTCTGAGAAGCGTGTTGCTGTGAAGTTTGTGGACAGTAACAAGAACACGAAAGACGTAAGGTGAATGATTTTGAAAAAAAAGATCGAACAGCTTTTAAACGGAAAGTTTGAATATGAACAGCCCCAGCTCCTTTTTTCCAAGGAGAAGATTTCCCTGACCATGAAAGCAGGGGAGACGAAGAGAGGGGAAGTGTACGTTGGAACAGAGGATAATCAGAAGATCCGCGGTTATGTTACTTCTTCCAGCCGCCGGGTGGTACCGGGAATGGACCATATTTCAGGAACTACTGTGCGTCTCCCGCTTGGAATTGATACGGTAGGACTTGCTCCCGGAGAAAACCTGAAGGGATGGCTGTGTTTTACTACAAATATTGGAGAGGCCCGTCTTCCTTTTGAAATTGAGATCGAGAAAGAGGAAATACGCAGTTTTTCAGGTGTGGTAGAGAATCTGGACGAATTTGTAAAAGTTGCCCGGGATGATTTTAAAGAGGCATTCCGTATTTTTAAAGATGCCAGCTTCACCAGAATTCTGGAAAATGAGGATCAAAAGATCCAGACACTTTATTATGGTCTGTCCAGACAGCCGGTGACATATCAGCATCTGGAAGAATTTCTCATTGCCGCAGGCAAGAAGGAAAAAGTAACCATAAGTGCCAGAGAGGTGGGCAAAGAATACTATGAGTTGAAAGACTCTTTGAAAGAATCTTTTTATATTCAGAGAAGCGGATGGGGGCATCTGCGCCTTGATGTGGAAGCTGTTGGAGAGTTTCTGGAAGTTCCCCGCAAGGTGGTAACAGACGAAGATTTTATTGGCAGCCATTATGAAGTGGAATATCTGGTACACAAGGAGAAATTAAGACAAGGCAATCAGTTTGGCAAAATTATAGTAAAAAGCCCTTATCAGGAGATTACTTATACCGTTGTTGCATCCACAAGTGGTAAACTGGATGTAGATATCCGTCTGACTCAGGAGAAGAGTAAACTGGATCTTCAAAAAGACTGTCTGGCCTACTTGTGCTATGAGACTGCTGTGGCAAGCTGTCTTGCGGGAAAGGAGAATCCAGGGGTCAACAGCTGGATGGATTTTTCCACCTGGAGTGCAAGCAGCCACTATATTCTGAACCAGCTTCACCAGTCCGGATGTGATTATCCGGAATACCAGATGTATGAGGCCTTTCTTCTTTACATGGAGAACCATCATGAGGAAGCAAGAGTTCTTCTGGAAAGCTATCAGGATAAATCCTATACAAGAGATGATCTGGAGTTTGCTGGAATTTATCTGTATCTGTGCACGCTTACCGGTTTATATAAGGACAAGGTTCACGCCCTGTCCAGAATCCGCAATTTTTACATGCAAAAAAGTGACAGTTTTCCGCTTTTATGGATCCTGCTGAAGCTGGATCCTGCATACAAGGAGACTCCGTCCAAGGCATTATTTGTGCTGGAAGAGCAGTTTGGCAAGGGCTGCAGGAGTCCGTTCCTCTATCTGGAAGCATGGAAGATCATCTGCAAGGACATGACTCTTCTTCACAGGCTGAACAGCTTCTGGGGACAGGTATTCCGCTTCGCGGCAAGAAGAAACCTTCTTACAGAGGAGCTGGTAATGCGTCTTGCATATCTTTCCGGATATGAGAAAGATTATAACGAAAGTATTTATCAGGCATTGGCAAAGGGCTATGAACAGTATTCTTCAGAGGATACCCTGGAAGCCATCTGCAAATATGTGATGAAGGGAAACCCAAGAAAGACCGAATATTTCCGCTGGTTTTCCCTGGCAGTGGAGCATGGGCTGCGTCTTACAAGACTTTATGAGTATTATGTGGAGACTATGGACACTTCCAGACGGATTGAGCTTCCAAAGGCTCTTCTCATGTATTTTACTTACAACAGCGATTCCCTTGGAGATTCCAAGCGGGCATTTATTTATTCCTGCATTATTGCAAATAAGGAAAAAGAGCCGGCAGCATACCAGCGCTATATGTCAGGTATGCGGGATTTCGCCAGAAAAAAACTGGCTGAGGGCAAAATGAATGAGAGCTATGCTGTCTTATATCAGGAGTTTCTGATGGAGCCTCGCACAAAAGAGGCGGCAGATTCCATTGCGCAGAAAATGTTTACCCACCGCCTTTATTTTGATGATAAAAAAGTCCGCTATGTGATCGTTCGTCACAGTCAGATGGAATCAGAGGAGACTTATACCTGTGTTCAGGGCGTAGCTTATCCAAGAATTTATACAGAAGATGCTGCTATCCTTTTTCAGGATGACAAGCAGCGCAGATACAGTGCTACTGTAGATTACAGCTTGAAGAAGACCATGGATGAGGATGGGGCAGTGAGAAAAGTTCTTGCCCTTGGCGTGGACGAGCCAGGTGTGCTTCTTCATTATTGCGAAAGCCATGAACTGGACAAAGATAATCTGGATATTTTTCAAAGACTGGTCAAATCCGATGCTTTTTGCATGGAGTATAAGCAGAAGGTACGTCGCAGGATTCTGGATTATTATGCAGAGCATGTATTTGGCGAAGATCTGGATCAATATTTAAAGCAGATGGATTACCAGGAATACGCCCGTGTGGACAGGCAGAAGCTTCTGGTGGTTCTTATAAGCCGCGGTCTTTTTTCCCAGGCACAGGCCATTGTGGAGGAATTCGGCTATGAGGGCGTGGACATGCGAAGCCTTTTGAAACTGGTAAGCCGCATGATCGTGCGCTGCGACATGCTGGAAGACGAGGAACTTCTGGCTTTGGCATCTGATGTTTACAGAAATGGATTTTATGATGAGGTGATCCTCACATATCTTATGAAATATCGTTTTGGACCTGTGGATGAAATGTTTTCCATCTGGAAAAGTGCTGTGGGATTTGAAATGGATACCTATGATCTGGAGGAAAAAATCCTTCAGCTTCTTATGTTTACCACGGATTACCGCAAGGAGGGAGAGCATGTTCTGGAATCCTACATTCGCCATTCCGGAAGGGAGTGGATCGTAAGCGGATATCTGACCCATGTTTCCTATGGCATTTTTGTAAAAGAATACACCATGAGTCCTTTTGTGAAAAACTGTCTGTTGAATGCATATATGCAGAAATGGATGGTAAATGAAGTCTGCTATCTGGCTTTGTTTAAAGAGCTTTCCAGGGAAAAGAGCAGAAAAGAGGCTCTTCTTTCCATAGAAAAAGAGCTTCTGAAAATGTGCATGGACAAAGAAATGGTATTTTCTTTCTTCCACAGACTTCCACCGGAAATTCTGAGCCTGTATCAGATGGATGACAAAACATGTGTGGAATATCACACCAGCCCGGAGGCGAAGGTAACCCTTGTATATGCTTTGGATACCGGACTTGGACGTGCGCTGGAATATAAGACAGAGCCTCTTAAGAATGTATATGAGGGTATTTTTACCAAGCCGTTTACCATGTTTTACGGGGAAACTTTGCATTATTATTTTTCAGAGGAATGTAATGGACAGACCAAAAGAACGCCAGAGCGGGTACTTGGAATGAGTAAGGTGGAAGGTACACCATTCAGCAAGTACCAGATGATTAATCAGATTTTGTCTGCGCGGAAACTGGACAAGCATCATGAGGTGAAACAGGGACTGAAGCAGTATTTCCGCCAGGAACAGTATGTAAAAGAAATGTTTGTCATTACAGAAGAGGACTGAATATATGAATGAAATTCGTGATTTGATCATAGGAATTGATTTTGGAAAAGATTATTCCCAGATCTGCTATTATGACCGGAAAGGGGAGGAGCCCTGCTCTGTGTCCATGAAAGTTGGTGCCCAGGAGTTTGAAGCACCTACCTGTATTTGCAGGCGCGGAGAGCATAAAGAGTACACCATTGGTCTTGAGGCAGTTTATTTTGCCCGGGAAAAAGGGGGACAGATGGTAGATGACCTGTATGGAATCTGTAAGAAAGAAGACAGTGTGCAGATTCTGGGAGAACAGGTGGAGCCATGGGAGCTGCTTCAGGTTTTCCTGGAGGGGATACTGAAATTTCTGGGAGTTGCAGATCTTGTAAAAAATACAAAATGTCTGGTGATCACAAGTCCTGAGCTTGAGGACCCCCAGGTGAAAAATATGGAAAAAGCCTGCCAGGCCATTGGTTTTTCGAAGAATCAGTACATGCTGATAGACCATGGAGAGAGCTTTTATTATTATTCCCTTACCCAGAAAAGAGAGACCTGGAACCGGAGTATCGGCTGGTATTCTTTTCACCAGGATGAAGTGAAGTTTCAGCAGCTGACTATGGACAGCAGCACAAGGCCGGTGCTGGTACGCCTTGAGGAGCCGAAGAAGACGGTCCTCCCATCTCTTACAGCCCCTGAGGAAGAGGGAGAGAAGGCCGTGGAAGCCAGAGATGAGGCTTTCCGTGATTTTATTAAGGAGACTCTTGGAACCGGTCTTTTTTCCAGCATTCAGATCACAGGATATGGATTCAGCCCGGATTGGGCGAAAATATCCATTGGAAGCCTTTGCATGCAGCGAAGAAAGGTTTATTATGGAAATAACCTTTTTGCAAAAGGTGCATGTGCAGCTGGAAAGGAGCGCCTTGAGGATAAGATCCTGAAGGGGTACCGTTATATGAGTCCTGCTCTTGTGCTGAAAGATGTGGGAATGGAAATGCGGGTGATGGGTGCACCGGCATATTACCCGCTTATTGAGGCTGGTAAGAACTGGTATGAGTGTAAAGCTGGCTGTGAGCTGATCCTGGATGATATAACAGAGCTCGTTTTTGTTGTTGGAACCTTCGGCGAGAAGCACAAGAAGAAAGTAATTATGGGACTGCCCGGACTTCCTGAGCGTCCCAATAAGACTACAAGACTGTCTCTGGCCCTTGCATATGTGTCACAGAAGAAATGCCGCGTTGTTGTAAAAGATCTTGGATTTGGAGAAATGTTCCCTTCCAGCGGCAAGGTCTGGGACGAACTGGTAGAGTGGTAAAGGAGGCTGGAAATGAGCGGTTATATTTTATGTCAGACAAAAAAGGCGGACAAGCCGTTTTTTGTGGAGAGTATCAATACCAATATTTACTCACTGGAGGAGCTTTGCTACTTTCTGTACCACAATCTTTATCTGGTGGATTCTTCTGTTATAAATGAAAATCTCTGTACCTGGATCAGCGAGGAACTGGATCTGCCAAGGCTGGCAGCCAAGCTACGTCCTCATCTTGGTAAATTTGCCAGTGCGGAGGATGTGCTTTATCCGGTATTTAAGGAGATCAATTATCTTACTTACGATGAGCTGAAGGCATTGAATGTAAAGCTTGCCAAGCTGGATCAGGAGGCACCTCTTCTTCGAAAAAAGAGAAAAGGGGATGCCCTGGTAGCGAATAAGATGTATGTAAGTGCCATCAAGGTGTATCAGCAGCTTCTGAAAAAAGAAGGGCTGGAGCAGATAAGACCGGGACTGACCATGAGTGTGTGGCATAACCTTGGATGTGCGTACAGCTATCTTTTTCAGATGGAGAAAGCAATGGAGTGTTTCTGGGAGGCGTTTCTTACCCAGAGCGATCCTAAGGAGCTGGTTTGCTATCTGCTTGCTTATCGCAGCGTGAAGAAGCCGCAGGAGTATGAGAACAGGCTGAAGGAGCTGAATGTATCGGAGGAAGTGAAGGATACTTTAAAAAAGGCACTGGATGAGTTTGCGCAGAAAAAGGAGGTCAGCATAAGACCAGGGAAGGCGGATGAAATGCTGGAGAAGCTGACAGGAGAGTATCATAGGAGCACAGGTTCGTGATGAACCTGTGCTTTGTTGGTTGGTGAGTGAAAAGTTATTTAAGGCGGACGCATTCGGACAATGGTTATTACTCACTCGCCGGCGCAACGCTACGATGAACTAATCGCTAACTGCGACTAATGCGTTCGGGAGAGCCCTCACGCATAAGTCTTCGTAAGCGCTGGATTTCATCTACGCTAAGAACGCGCCTGAAATGGCTCGCTAGAGCAATAACCATTGTCCAAATGCTGTGTATTGGCTATTACTGTTCACTGGTAACGTTCCGCGAGGTGTTTTTGTGAACAAAGTTCACAGAAAACCCGAGAATTGCGGCGCGAAATCATGCTTTGCATGATTTCTGTGCATCGCGAAGCGCGTTACTGTGAACGGAGTGAACAGTAACTATTGGCTGGAACTTGCTCGTCAAATTGCAAAAACTATATTGACAGAATTACTTTCGTATGCTACCATACAACCATGCTTTAACATGGTAGAGTGAAAACGCACTAAAATAATGAGAATTAGATTTCAGGAGGATAGATATTATGAAAAAAAGAATGCTGGCGATTATGATGAGTGCCTTAATGGCAGCAGGTATCTGCTCTGGTGTGACTGTTTATGCAGATGCCGACAGTAAGACCCTGACTGTTGGATTTGATGCAGAGTACCCGCCTTTTGGTTATATGGATGAAAGTGGCGAATATGTTGGTTTTGACCTGGATGTGGCGCAGAAGGTATGTGATAATCTTGGATGGGAGCTTGTAAAGAAGCCGATTAACTGGGATTCCAAGGATATGGAGCTGAATTCCGGAAATATTGACTGTATCTGGAATGGCTTTACCATCAATGGACGTGAGGATGATTATACATGGTCTGATCCATATCTGAATAACGAGCAGGTTATGGTAGTCACTTCCGATTCCGGAATTGAGACACTGGCAGATCTGGCAGGGAAGAATGTTGTAGTACAGGCTGCATCTGCAGCACTTGATGCTTTGAACAGCGAGGATAACAAAGAACTGACAGACAGCTTTGCATCCCTTACAGAGAATCCGGATTACAATACCGCATTTATGAACATTGATTCTGGCGCAGCTGATGCTGTTGCTGTTGATATCGGAGTTGCCAAATATCAGCTGGCTCAGAGAGAAGAGGGTAAATATAAGATCCTTGACGAGCCGATTCAGAGCGAACAGTACGGTATTGGATTTGCCAAAGGAAACGAGGAGCTTCGTGATACCGTATGGACCGAGGTTATGAAGCTGTATGATGAGGGCGAGATTGATAAACTGGCTGAGCAGTATGGTGTAGCTGACATGCTTTGCCTGGGAGATGAGAAAGCAGCGGATAAGACAGAAGAGAGCACAGATGCGGCAGAAGAAAATGCAGATTCTGATGAGGCAGCTGACGCAGATACTGCTGAGGATGAGGCTGAATAATTCACATAGACTATAAACACGAATATACGCAAAAAAGAGGGTACCTGGCGCACCCTCTTTTCTTAGCGAGAAGGGGTCTGCTCCAAAAGAAGGAGCTTGATTCGCAGAATGTGAATTATAGAATGAAATGAAACGTGAAATGCGATCCCTTAGAACACAAGTATCAACAGGAGGAACACAGTAACTATGAGTTTTAGTGTAATGTTAAGCCAGCTTGCAAAGGGAATGACCGTAACTACGGAAATTTTCTTTGTAACCCTTATATTTTCCCTGCCACTTGGCCTTCTGGTCTGTTGGGGTAAAATGTCCAAAATAAAGATAATCAGATGGATCGTTTCTGCTTATATCTCCATTATGCGCGGAACACCTCTTATGCTGCAGCTGATGGTAGTATATTTCGGACCATATTTTATTTTTGGAATCCGAATTTCCATGGGTTACAGCCTGATCGCTGTATTTATTGCTTTTGCAATTAATTATGCCGCTTATTTTGCAGAAATCTACCGTGGTGGAATTGAATCCATGCCAGTAGGTCAGTATGAAGCAGCCAGAATCCTTGGCTACTCAAAAGCACAGACCTTCTTCCGCATCATTCTTCCCCAGGTATTTAAACGGATTTTGCCATCTATTACCAACGAAGTAATCACTCTGGTAAAGGATACTTCATTGGCGTTTGTTGTAGCGGTAGCTGAAATGTTCACTTTGGCGAAACAGATTGCCAGCTCTCAGACCACGATGGTGCCGTTTGTGGTAGCGGCTGTATTTTATTATGTATTTAACCTGCTGGTAGCAGTGATTATGGATAAAGTAGAGAAAAAACTGAACTATTACCGCTAATAATTTATCATCAACCTGCAGTGAATATACATTGTAAAACTGTGTGCGGGTAACCAGAAGGAGTCACTATATGAAATTATTTGAAATGAAACACATAAAGAAAAGTTTCGGAGCCCTGGACGTTCTCCGTGACATTTCCCTGGAAGTAGACAAGGGCGAGGTTCTTAGTATTATCGGTCCCTCCGGCTCTGGTAAGTCTACATTGCTTCGCTGTGCCACTGGTCTGGAGACACCAGACGGCGGCGAAATCATCAAAAACGGAAAAATCGGATTGGTTTTTCAGAATTTTAACCTTTTTCCCCATTTTTCCGTGATTAAAAATATTACAGACGCTCCTATCAAAGTCCAGAAACGAGACAAAAAAGAAGTCTACGCTCAGGCCAGAGAACTGCTGAAGAAAATGGGACTCTCAGATAAAGAAAACTATTATCCATACCAGCTTTCAGGTGGACAGCAGCAGCGAGTTTCCATCGCCAGAGCCCTTTGCATGAACCCGGATATTCTTTTCTTCGATGAGCCCACATCTGCTTTGGATCCGGAGCTCACTGGCGAAATCTTGAAAGTAATCAAAGACCTGGCAGCCGAGCATATCACCATGGTGATTGTTACCCACGAGATGAGCTTTGCCCGTGACATCTCCGACCGGATTATCTTTATGGATGACGGTCTGATCGCAGTGGAAGGCACCCCGGAAGAGGTATTTTCATCAGAACATGTAAGAATGAAGGAATTCCTTGGGAAATTCCATCAGGGGCTTGCTTAAAATCTTTGGATGTTATATAATCCCCTTGTATGTGGAAAAAAACAGTTGATCCGCAAAGTAAATGATAAAAACTTACTTAGAAACAGGAGAGAAAGAATGAGTACAGACAGATATACAAGCCCTTTGTCTGAGCGTTATGCCAGCAAGGAAATGCAGTACATTTTTTCACAGGATATGAAATTCCGCACCTGGAGAAGACTCTGGATCGCTCTGGCAGAGACTGAGAAGGAGCTTGGACTGAACATCACCCAGGAACAGATTGATGAACTGAAAGCTCATGCAGACGATATCAACTATGATGTTGCCAAGGCCCGTGAGAAAGAAGTGCGTCACGATGTTATGTCCCATGTATATGCTTACGGTGTGCAGTGCCCGAAAGCAAAGGGAATCATCCACCTGGGAGCAACATCCTGTTATGTAGGAGATAATACAGACATTATTGTTATGACAGAAGCTCTGAAACTGGTTCAGAAGAAACTGGTAAACGTAATTGCAGAGCTTTCCAAGTTCGCTGACAAATATAAAGATCAGCCTACACTTGCATTTACCCATTTCCAGCCTGCACAGCCAACTACCGTTGGAAAGCGTGCCACACTGTGGACACAGGAATTCATGATGGATCTTGAAGATCTGGAATATGTTCTTGGCACCATTAAGCTTCTTGGTTCTAAAGGTACTACAGGTACACAGGCAAGCTTTCTGGAACTGTTTGAAGGAGACCAGGAGACCATCGACAAGATCGATCCGATGATCGCTGCCAAGATGGGATTCAAGGAATGCTATCCGGTATCCGGACAGACCTATTCCCGTAAAGTTGATACCCGTGTTGTCAATGTTCTGGCAGGAATTGCAGCAAGTGCACACAAGATGTCAAACGATATCCGTCTTCTTCAGCATCTGAAAGAAGTAGAGGAGCCATTTGAGAAATCCCAGATCGGATCTTCCGCTATGGCTTATAAGAGAAACCCGATGAGAAGTGAGCGTATTGCTTCCCTTTCCAGATATGTGATGGTAGATGCCCTGAATCCAGCCATCACCTCTGCTACCCAGTGGTTTGAGAGAACCCTGGATGACTCCGCCAACAAGCGTCTTTCCGTACCGGAAGGCTTCCTTGCAATTGACGGAATCCTGGATCTGTGCCTGAATGTTGTAGATGGTCTTGTGGTTTATCCGAAGGTTATCGAGAAACACATGATGGCTGAGCTGCCATTTATGGCAACTGAGAACATTATGATGGACGCAGTAAAAGCAGGTGGAGACCGTCAGGAGCTTCATGAGCGCATCCGTGAGCTTTCCATGGAAGCAGGCAGGAATGTTAAGGTAGAAGGTAAGGACAACAACCTTCTTGAGCTGATCGCAGCAGATCCGGCATTTAACCTGACCCTGGAAGAGCTTCAGAAGACCATGGATCCGAAGAAATATGTGGGACGTGCCAAAGAGCAGACCGAAAGCTTTATTGCAAAAGTTGTAAATCCGGTTCTGGATTCCCACAAGGAAATGCTTGGAATGACAGCTGAGATTAATGTATGATAAAAGGTTGTTAATTTCTTTTTTTATGAAATTCAGATCAGACACAGGAGGAATTTGAGTTATGATCAAAGCAGTAGTTGGAGCAAACTGGGGAGATGAAGGTAAGGGGAAAATTACCGACATGCTCGCTGAGAAAGCTGATATTATCGTTAGATTCCAGGGTGGTGCAAATGCAGGACATACCATTGTAAACGACTATGGTAAATTCGCACTTCACACTCTGCCGTCAGGTGTATTTTATGGACACACCACAAGTGTGATCGGCAACGGTGTTGCACTGAATATCCCTGTATTTTTCAAAGAATACAATGAGGTTGTAAGCAAAGGTGTTCCGGCACCGAAGATTCTGATCTCTGACAGAGCACAGATGGTTATGCCGTACCACATTCTGTTTGACCAGTATGAGGAAGAGCGTCTGGGAGGCAAATCTTTCGGTTCTACTAAATCCGGTATCGCACCTTTCTATTCTGACAAATATGCAAAAATCGGTTTTCAGGTAAATGAGCTTTTTGACGAGGATCGCCTGAAGGAGAAACTGGCAAGCGTTTGTGAAACTAAGAACGTTCTTCTTGAGCACTTATACCACAAACCGCTTCTGAACGTTGATGAGCTTTTTGCAGAGCTGATGGAATACAAGAAGATGGTTGCACCATATGTATGCGACGTTTCCTTGTATCTGAATAATGCACTGAAAGAGGGCAAGGAGATCCTTCTTGAGGGACAGCTTGGAACTTTGAAAGACCCTGACCATGGTATTTACCCAATGGTTACCTCTTCTTCCACACTGGCAGCATATGGTGCAATCGGAGCAGGTGTGCCTCCATATGAGATCCAGAAGATTGTTGTTGTAAGCAAGGCTTATTCCAGCGCAGTAGGTGCCGGTGCATTTGTTTCCGAGATTTTCGGAGAAGAGGCTGACGAGCTTAGAAGACGCGGTGGTGATGGCGGAGAATACGGCGCTACCACTGGACGTCCGAGACGTATGGGATGGTATGACTGTGTTGCATCTAAATACGGCTGCCGTCTTCAGGGTGCTACAGATGTGGCATTTACAGTACTTGACGTACTTGGCTATCTGGATGAGATCCCGGTTTGTGTTGCTTACGATATCGACGGAGAGATTACCACAGACTTCCCGACCACAGCCAGACTTGAGAAAGCAAAACCGGTGATCGAGAAGCTTCCAGGATGGAAATGCGATATCCGTGGAATAAAGAACTATGAGGATCTTCCGGAGAATTGCAGAAAATACATCGAATTCATCGAGGAGAAGATCGGATACCCGATCACCATGGTTTCCAACGGACCAGGAAGAAACGATATTATTTACAGAAATAAATAATTGGGAAAAAAGCGGCTGCGTATCAGACGCTTGTGAGTAAGAATACATTACTGGTTACAGAGTGATCGGTAATTGAAATGTGACTGCGCCGGAGGTTCTCTCCGGCGTATCTTGTATCTAGTACATCGAATATTAAGTAACTGCCATATTGACTTGTCTGATTTTTATTTGCTGCGCCAATATAGCAGAAACTTAATTTTCGATGCTCTAGATGACAAAAAAGAAAACGGATTTTATAAAGGAATAAAGAATGAAAAATTTTAAACGTGCAGCTGCCATTCTGGGAGTGGTAGTCTTACTGGCAGTTTGCTGTCTGCCTATGATCTTTGCTTTTGGCAGCGGCGACAACGCACAGGGGAATTTTAAGGCAGCAGTAGGTACTGTAATTCTGGTGCCAGTGCTGGCTTATGTATTTCTTATGGTTTATAAACTTTTGAAGAAAGAGGAAAAGGAGGTCGCAGGCGAAGTGAAAAACATAATTTTTGATGTGGGACAGGTATTGGTTTCCTATGATTGGGAAAGCTATCTGAAAGCGTTCCACTTTTCGGCAGAAGAAGAGAAGCTGATTGCTGAGAAGGTTTTTAAGAGCCAGATCTGGAATGAGCGTGACCGTGGCCTGTTTCCTGAAGAAGAATACCGGAAACAGTTTATCGCAGAACTTCCGGCCGAGTACGAAGCGGATGTAAAGCGTGTGATCGAAGAATCAGGAAAAACAATTGGAATTAAGGATTACGCCGAAACCTGGACCAGCTATCTGAAAAGCCAGGGCTATCATCTGTACATTCTGTCAAACTACAGCCAATTCATGCTGGATCAGACAAGACCAGGTAAAATGCCTTTTCTGAAAAATATGGATGGTGTGATTTTCTCCTGTGAGGTTCAGCAGATCAAACCGGAGGCTGATATTTATGAGACACTTCTTTCCAGATTCGGTTTAAAACCGGAGGAGAGCGTTTTCCTGGATGACCGCCCGGAGAACTGCGAGGCTGCAAGAAAGCTTGGTATTCATGCCATTGAATTCCATGATCTGAAGCAGGCTGCAAAGGAACTGGAGAAGCTTGGAGTAAAATAGAAAAAAACAGCAAAACAGGAAAGTTAACGCCCCGGCTTCAGCTAGTACTTCAGAAGCCGGGGCGTTTCGGGGAGGATATAAGTTAATCTCGCTTATCTTTTGTATTGCATCATCATTGAAGGGGGTTCAATGAATTTGTTGGTTCATTTTACTGAACACTCATAGTATGAACCTGTTGCAGTCTTTTTATACATATGTTACAGAAAAATAGTATGAATTTTATGAAAAATCTGCAAGAAAATTTTGGAGAAAAAATA
>NZ_JAQDKY010000100.1:0-1591 GCF_027662325.1 Blautia faecis
TGTCAAGCGTTTTTGAAAATGTCCTAAAATAATTGAAGTATTAGCCCCGGCTTTTTGCTGGGGCTTGTTATATTGATGTGCTTCATTCCTCAGGCAATTTTTGTATCTTGATCATTCTGGTGGTGTTCTTGCTGTTTGACAAATTTTCCAAACTGTTGACGACGCCAGGGGCGGTTCATTGGTGGAATGCGGGGCTTCTTTGGTTTTGGCGGAGTATAGTCTATATCTAAGTCTTTTGATTTTGTTTCGTGCTTGGGTATTTCTTCCAGTGCATAGATGTCTTTGTCATTTACACAGCAGTATTGACTGCCATCAAAAGCCTGAATAAACATTACCTTTGTTCCTTTTCGGTAGTGGACCTGATTGCCTCTGCTGTCAATCATACGGTAGTATTTATTGGAATGCCTTAAACAGTGTCCGGTATCTACCGTTCTTTCGCATAAAACTGCAAGAATCAGGTTGATTTTTTCAATTTTAGGTTGCACTTCGAACACAGACTTGATACCATGAAGGGGAAGGGCAAACTTCTCATTGAATTCCTTTATGTAGGAGTTTAGGAATTCATTGGCAGCGTCTATGGTCGTTATGCCTGCAAGTCTCAACTCGACTGGCAGGCGCGACTGTAGCGTCTGGTTCAGACGTTCTACACGTCCTTTTGCCTGAGGCACACTGCTTGATCCCAGTTCAACCCCAAGCTGTTTACAGGCATAGGCAAACTGTGTATAGGTATCCTCATCGATAGATGGGGAGTTTTTCTTTTTATAGGTGAAAACAGTACGGCGGTCTGTAAAGAACTTGTAGGGGATACCGTAAGTTGTGAGAATCTGATGGAAAACGTGGTAATAGCCATTCAGAGTTTCCTGGGTATCAAACCAACCGCCGGTAATCCTTCCTGTAGCATCATCTATAGCCAGATGCAGATGCCATATCTGAGCGGGGATCCATTCGTAGGGAGTTGCGTCCATTTGCTGCAGTTCACCGAAATAAGCGGCTCTGGGACGGCGGGAATGGGCGTCCTCAAGAGCAACAAGATTAATCTGTATCTGATCCGCTTCTTTCTGAGATTTCGCCGCTTTTTTATCGGCTTTTAATTGTTCTTTGATTCTCTTTTTCTTAGCTTTTGTAGCCTTGGGAGAGAGAATGTATTCAGCTTCGAGAATAGACATAACCGCTGAAGGGGAGAGGTAGATATCTTCATGTTTTCCTAATAACTCAGTGAAATGTTCAAAATTGGCATCATAGTATTTGTTGCGGTATAAATCGACAACAAGATTACGAGTTTCATTGGGGATGGTATTGGCTGGTTTACGTCCTCTGTTGCCATGGATAAAATAGGCTTTGCCATGTTCTTTGTAGCCTTTAAGCATACGGTTAATGTGACGTACAGTACAACCGAGAGTAAGGGCAGCTCTCTGCTTGTTAGGGGCTGGATGATCTGCCAATGATTTGATCACCTCATATTTCTTTTGTTCATCCATTGATAATTCTACCTTTCTGATAATCGTTACCTCCATCTGTTGATGGAAGCATTATACTACATTGGGACATTTTCCTTTATGGTATATTAGGACATTATCATAAATGGTTCATA
>NZ_JAQDKY010000101.1:0-1581 GCF_027662325.1 Blautia faecis
CAACATCATAAACTTAAGATTAGATATTACACATTTATATTATCCTGCTAAAAACTCATTTCAAAAGGGCAGATTAAAACGAAGAGAAATCTTCACAGAGCTCCTTCTGTATACTTTAACAACTTAAAATGCCCATAATCTCCCTTTAAACGGAGAATGGGCATTTTAAAAGCTACTCTTTTGATTGTTTTTATATTTATTTGAGATGTTTTTTCTACGCTCTTTTCCAGGTAGTTCCCTTATGGGAAGTACATAGCGCTCCATTTCTTCCTGTAGTTCTCCAAGTTTTTTGATCCGCTTCTTTTCCTCCGGTTCCAAAAGGATTTTTAGCATAGTCTCTTTGAAAAGACCGATGGCTACATTTTCATTGGTATGCATGGGATATTTATTCCTGTTTTCCCGTCCTGCTGCTGCGGCCTCTTCGTCCGCACTGTTCCGAATGTCCTGAACCATGTTATATACTAAAACCTGCGCCCAAAAATCCTGGTGCACATATACTGTGGCTTTCCCTGTTACACTTTCAAATTTCATTTTGTTTTTTAGAGTATTGTATTTCTTCTCAATTTCCCATCTTTGGTAATATAAATCCGCTAATTCTTCTGCGGTAATTGTATCCGGAAGATCTGTCATCAGCGCAAGTTCATTCCCGGAGGGAAGAGTCGATTTTGATATTCTTACCAGCGTGCTCCCTTTCTTTTGCATCTGTTCATATCGTTCCGGATGTTTTTTTCGTATTTTTTGTAGGCGTGCAGATGAATGTTTTAAAATGACTTTTTCATCTGCCGACTGCATCCGTTTACGTTCTGCCATATAATCGTTGGATGAAAGACGGATCAGATAATGAATCCCTTCCGTTTCCAGAAAGTCAATAAACTCTAAGGAAGGATAACCGCGGTCAAAAACTGCGACAACCGGCTTCCTGATTCCAAATTTTTTTAATTGTTTTAAGTTTCTTTTTGCCAGTTCGTTTTCACTGATGCAAATATGTTCAATTTCAATATCCAGGTAAAAATGATTCAAAACATCATACATTCCGCTTACCAGTGCCCGTACCTGCCCTTTCCCGGAATGCTGGTTGCCGCTGTTTCCAAATGATTCCCTGTTATCCTTTGAGTTTGGAACTTCCGCCTTGCTCCCGTCAATCGCGATTAACAAATATCCTTTCCACAGTCTGGGTTCGTCAGAACGATAAAAATCCATAAGATATTTACGGTTCAGATAGGGAAAAATTTCCGGATTTAGACGTTTTCTCTGTTGTAGATATCCCTGGACAGATAACTGCATAGACAAGTCTCCTTTTTCTTTGAAATAGTTTCTAAGTTCAAATGTCGTGGTAAGCCCCTTTTTTGAAAGACAGCATAGCAACATGTCTTTTAGGGGCATTTTTCGCTTTCTCGAAAAAGCATGGTTTCCATTCTGTCTCGCATATTTTGCAATTTCCGAATCAGATAATAATGCAGAAAACTTTTGAAATCTTGTTTTATAAGATTTAATCATATACACCCCTGCCTATATTTTAACACAATGAAAGAAACCTGCGAACAGATTCCTTTCCATTTTTTTCTTAAGTTTATGATGTTG
>NZ_JAQDKY010000102.1:0-1382 GCF_027662325.1 Blautia faecis
ACATTGTCCAAATGCGTCCCTCCAGAAGAACTTTTCAACCAATTAAATAGCAAAACAGGAGGTTCTACATGGGAAAAAGAAAAAAAGAAGAATTGCCCGATTACACAGTAGCCAATATGGATGTGGATGGTATGCCCTGGAATTCCAGAAGACCATGGCAGATATTTCCTGGCGATCCATCTAAGAGCAGAAAAGAATTTGATGTAAAAGTACCGGAACCGGGAATGGAAAATGAAGTACCGGATGATCTGAGCGCTTTTCAGAATCCGCCGATGACGAAGGAAGAAAGAAGAGGAGTCATCTGGCTTTCGCTGAAGGCGTCACTGACTGTGGGACTGATCTTTGGAAGTGCGGCATTTTTGTTTATTTTATTCTGTGTATTCGTGTGGCTGAAATAAAAGAGAGATTGTCAGAGAAAAAGTTTATTCTTACTTACGTTATATTATTTCGTAATAATAGAATACTAGTGCCGAATTGAAAAGTTTCTAAAATTTCGGCTAAAAAATAGCGGCAGACAATTAATTTTGTCTGCCGTAAAATTATGTAGATTGAGCCTGTCTTAAATATCATGAAACATGCCAATCTTATTCTTAATCTGCTGCATTTCGTTATCCGTTTCGATTACTGCCTGCGCCGAGCGGAGCAGTTCTTCACTGATCTCTGCATATCCTGGCAAGTCCTCGATTCCCTTCTTGTAGCGGAGCTGATGCTCCAATGTAGCCCAGAAGTCCATGCCGTTGGTGCGGATCTGAAGTTCTACTCTCATAGGTGTTTTCCCCTTGGAGAAGAATACAGGAATCTCCACTATCATATGATAACTACGATAACCATTTGGTTTCGGATTCTTGATATAATCCTTGATTTTAATAACTTTAATATCATCCTGTCCGGCAATCAGATTGGCCACTGTGTAAATATCGTCAATGAAAGCACAGACCACCCGGACTCCAGCCACGTCATTTAACTGTTCCTGAATATTCTCCGCTGTAAAATCATATCCCAGCTTCTGCAGTTTCCGGTAAATACTTTCTGGTTTCTTTATCCTTGTCTTAATAAAAGATATGGGATTTCGCTTATACTCTACTGAAAATTCATCATCCAGAACTTCCAGCTTGGTCTGTACCTCCCGGATGGCACATCTATACATCATCATCAGATCATTAAACTTTGCTGCATTTTTGATAAAACGCTGCGGATCTGGCGTATCCAGCCAGGGCGCTTTCTTTTCTTCTGTCATAATTAATTCTTTCAACCTCTCTACAAGTAAAATGCTGAGCCCCCGTCAAGAGCTTCTCATATTGTTTATTATAGCGGAATTTTTATAAAGAAGCAACGTATTGAATTGCTATTTAGTGGATGGAAAAGTTCTTCAGGAGGGACGC
>NZ_JAQDKY010000103.1:0-1333 GCF_027662325.1 Blautia faecis
ACCGGGAATATTTAAGAGAAGTCCACCCAGCCAGATTGAATACATTGATACTGACCGGAGAATTGTTGACATATCTTGCAGACCTGAATGAACAGGCACAAAAACGGTTAGACACTATCATGGAGCAGATGAAAGCCACCGAGGGCGTGACAGAGGAATTGAAGCGAACTCAACAAATGGAATGGGTGCAGCGTTGCAATAACATTCACAACCGGGCAGAAGAAATTGTTTTGCATGATATAATTTATTCATACGGGAGTAATTAAATCGGAGGTATATAAGATGATTGAAATTGTATTTGGTGAAAGTGCCTGTGGAAGTTTGAAAATTGCCCAAACTTACGGTAAGGGAAAGTATAGAGGAAGTGCAGTTTCGGTCTTTATGAGGCACGAAGATGGGAGTGTTCCATCTTCAGATGAAATGAAAGAAGCACAAATTCAAGCACAGGAACAAGAACATATTGATTGGGAGAATGCTATTCCATTGGGAGGCAAGAGCAGTGATGTTTATTGTTTTGATATGGCTCTTAGTGTGGGAGATATTTCTGATAATGGAATTGGCGAACAGCGGAAAAATGTTCTCAAGAAAATGCTGTCTGTCTGGTTTGTAGAGGATTTAGACTATCAGGTTGAAGAAAAAATACAGAAAATTAAAACTACATTGTCTTCGGTTATTGAACGATATGTAGCTGGGGAAGAAGTTCGTATTTGGTATAGCTATAATCCGGATGAACTTTGCGGTATGTACTGGCTTATGAAACAACTTCGACCATTAAACTGTCAGACAACAATTTATTTGGTTAAGTTACCTGCCTGGGAATATGGAAAAGAAAATACTATGACATCCAAAATAGCATGGGGGGAGGTTTCTCCTGGCGAATGGGGAAAATATATAACTCTACAAGAAAAAGCTAAGCCTGTATTTCTTTCAGCTTGTGCTATGAAATGGAATCAACTTCAAAATGAAAATGCACCTTTGCGTGCAATGCTAAATGGTAAATTGCAAAGTGTTTCAGAAGATATATATGATAGTTTCATTCTTCGTGAAATTGCGGAACAGCCAGAGCAATTCAAAATGGCTATTGTTATAGGTAATGTTTTAGGAAAATATCAACTTGGAATTAGTGATGTATGGATTTCTAATCGCATTGATAAAATGCTTGAAGATGGTGTGTTGGAAATTATACAGGACGCACCAAAGGGAGAAACAAATTATCGCCGGATATTAAGAAAACGAATGAAATAATAACCACAGCAAGAACCGCTGCTACATGGAAGGCACCCCAACCATGCAACAGCGGTTTTTTTTACCGTTTTTTCCTCTGGCTGATAGG
>NZ_JAQDKY010000104.1:0-1306 GCF_027662325.1 Blautia faecis
GAAATTCCAAATACACATAAGCATGATACAATAGAGACATGCTGAAGGAGGATCTCATATGGCAAAGCAACATGACAAACAATTTAAACTTGATGCAGTCCAGTACTATCAGGATCACAAAGATCTCGGAGTACGTGGATGTGCAGAAAATCTTGGCATCGGATACAGCACATTAACAAAATGGCTGAAAGACTTCCGGGAATCAGGTGATATTCCTGTTCGTGGTTCTGGTAATTATGCATCTGATGAGCAGAAGGAAATTGCCCGTCTCAGACGTGAATTACGTGATGCCCAAGATGCACTTGATGTGTTAAAAAAAGCAATCAACATTCTGGGAAAATGACGGAAGCCATTTATCTTGAAGTGTCTGAGAAGACGGAAGCTGCCAAAAAGGCTGGACGCCGGGTTTCCGTCTCCGGAATGTTGAAATTTTTAGGTGTCTCTCGCTCAGGATATCTTGCATGGCTCCACCACGTACCTTCTGATACAGAAAAACGTCGTAAAGCTGTAAAAGCAAAAATACAAGATATTTATGATGATTCCAAGCAGAACTACGGTGCTCCGAAAATCACTGTAGAACTTCGAAAAAATGGTGAAGTCATTTCGGAAAGAACCGTTGGTACATATATGCGCCAAATGGGAATCCGTGCTCAGTGGAGCAAACCATGGACGATCACCACAAAAGATTCCGATTTCAGCACTGAATTACAAAATATCCTTGATGAGCAATTTAATCCTGATCGTCCGAATGCAGTCTGGTGTTCGGATATTACCTACATCTGGACAATAGATGGATTTGTCTATCTGACCAGTGTTATGGATTTATTTTCCAGAAAAATCATAGCCTGGACGCTTTCAGAAACACTGGAAGTATCTTGCGTGATTGATACTATAAACAAAGCCAAAGCTCGCCGAAATATCGATCAACCATTAATTATCCATTCGGATCGTGGCAGCCAATATGTTGCAAAGGAATATAAAAAAGCAACCGAAAATATGCAGCGCAGTTATTCGAAGAAAGCTTTTCCGTGGGATAATGCATGCATTGAATCCTTTCATTCTATTATCAAACGTGAATGGCTCAATCGCTTTAAAATTCGCGACTATAAGCAGGCATATCAGTTGATTTTTGAATATCTGGAAGCTTTCTACAATACGAAACGAGTTCATAGCCATTGCAACTATATGTCGCCAAACGAATTCGAACGAGTGTATGAAAGAACGCACACTGAGGCTGAGCTTCTGGCAGGTTAAAATAGGGAGAAATTTCTTATTTTAACTTGTACTAAATCTTGACATAGGACCA
>NZ_JAQDKY010000105.1:0-1289 GCF_027662325.1 Blautia faecis
ACCTTTTCATCCGTTACATCTGCACCTGTTAAAACTTCACCCTCTTTATAGACGGTAAGAGAAGCTTTTTTCTCATCATCCAGCAGTTCCATGGTAACTTTGCTTCCCATGACAAGGGTCACATCATGGGCAGTGGCATCCACAAGATATCCGACAGGGCTTGTGATTTCTTTTAAATAAACCACATCCTGTGTTTTATCAATGGTAACAGAAGAAACTCCGTTTTCATCTGTCGGAGGCATTTCCACAATCAGGTTCTGGCAGGCTTCATCGCCATACACGCCATAAACCGCGCCAGCTAAAAGGGCATTGGAACCTCTGTCTTTTTTAATGATTTCAATGGTCGCCTGCTGAAGCCAGGTAACGGAAAAATCCACGTATTTCTCATCGTCCACACCCTCGCCGAATACCAGGGCCAGGTTCTGGGTATCAGTACCTGTGGTTACTTTATATGCGGAAAAATCCTTCGTAATATAACCCTTCATAGTGGATTTCCAGGAACCCGCAACGGCTGTGGCCTGATTCAGGGGTGCGGATAGATAAAACGTTGTTCCACCATATACCTTTACCTTAGCACCACCTTCGCTTGTTTCACCGGTATCCACGTTATGAAATACCACACCGGCCGGAAGCTTCATGGTAATGTTCTGCAGGGTATCTGCCTTAAACTTGATTTCTTCTGTGCGCTGCTCACTTCCGTCAATGTAAGCGGTCACATTCGGATTGGAAAACGCCATGGCTACATCTGGGATCTCCGGCTGAGCCATGCAATAGTTATATAATTCCATAGCAAGTGCCTGGCCATTTGCATTTGCGCCGGAAAATGCATCGTCACTTCCACTTGCGTATGATACTGCAAGGTGGGTAATTACAAACTGCTTTCCTGCGGAAAAATCCGGATGCTCTGTTTTAAAGAAACCATTTACCCCGGACGCTTTTGTACCATAGTAGCAGACCTTGGCAAGTTTCTTTCCATCTCCCAGTCTGGTAATCTTAAATACGCCATCCCCTGGACTACTCTTAGACGGCTGAATGCAATAGGCAGTTGCTGTTACATTGTTAAAGCTGACGGTATATTTATAGGTCAGATAAGAGCCGAGATCATAGTCACTGTAATAATAGCAGCTTCCGCGTGTTACACTGACATCAGTTGTGGTAGAAGCATATGTGGCAATAAAAGATGCAGTTTCCCCTTCTTCCATTTCCATAAGATCCAGGTCCTGTTCCTGTGCCTGTTCTAACACTTCACCGAGTGTCAGTCCTGTTTCCGGATCCACAGTGTTCTCTTC
>NZ_JAQDKY010000106.1:0-1247 GCF_027662325.1 Blautia faecis
TGGAATCTGTCACATCGGTTTTACTGATTTCTACTTTTGTGACATCATCTAACATCTGGTGCTTCTGAACTTCTGCAGTATCTTCCACCTTAAACTCAATACTTTCTGCGGTGGTATATCCATCTGCCGGTTTCGTTTCTACCATGGTATAGGTTTCGCCTACCAGCAGGCCACGGATCATATGGGGTTCTTCCGTAGAAATCCACTCTTCCACAACAGTTCAAGCTCTTTTCCATCTGTTAAGTCTGCCTTGGAAAGCTCTACAGAAGTCTGCACATCCTCAAAGGTAAATTCATAAACAGCCTGGGTGGTTTTATCACCCTGATACTCGAAAGTAAATTCCTGGGCTTCGGTCGCACGCACATATCCGTCAGGTGCATAGATTTCTTTCAGGTAATACTTTGCACGGATTGGAAGATCCGCAATAAAGTGGATCCATCCGCTTTCATCTGTGGTCTTCAACTCAATGATGGTATCCTTTTCAATCAGTACTTTACCGCCTGCAGATGTAATGTCCTCCGCTGCAAAAAGTCCAAAGATAGCGCCGGAAAGAACCTTGTCGCTGTCTTTTTCTTTCTTTAAAACATTTACCTGCACTTTCTGACGGCGGTTCTGCCAGTCCGCACTATAGGTTACAACCGGAGTGTCCTGGTCACGGTAGGTAAGATCCACGTATCTTGGCTCGTCATCTAATACATATCCATAGGAGGTTTCACCCACCAGCTGATCTTTTGTATAATAATTTTCGCTCACACCATCTGTTGCGCGGATATCCTCGGCGGCATACACATTAAAAGAAACATCTGTCAGACTTCCGGTTACATAACTGAAGAAATGCTCCACTACACCTTTGGCATTATCAAGCAGGGTAACATCGTCCAGAAATTCACCTTTTTTATTTACCAGCAGGCGACTGCGGTATCGGAAATCTGAAAGGTGATATCTGTTGTGCGTAAATAGCCATACGGCGCAATCTGCTCCCGAAGAGTATAAGTCTCTCCAACTTTTAAGCCTTTTATTACATGTGGTTTGTCCTTTACAGATATCCAGGAATCCACTACTTCGCCCTTCTTATTCAGGATAAGTAAGGAAGCACCGTCCAGCTCCACACCAGTAATCACATCTGCTTTTGTGATTTCAACAGTCGTTGGCTGGTTTTTCTTTGTAGCAGATAATTTTACCACCTTAACATCCTGTCCTTGATAACTGGCATCAAATTCTATAATTTCATCCGAGGAAACATAGCC
>NZ_JAQDKY010000107.1:0-1207 GCF_027662325.1 Blautia faecis
CAGCGGCGGCAACCGCAGACTGCTGTTGGCTTCGCTGTACAATAGAAATTTCGTTGTGTGGACATGGCATTTTGTGTCCCTCCTTTCTATGCTTGGTGGATGGGGTGGAGTTTTACCACCTCATTTTTGGCAGAAAAAAAGCAGGAGATCTTTTTTAGATTTCCTGCTCGGTGTGCCGCTTTGTAGGTGGCGGGTATTTAGTTGTGAAAGTTCGGGACAAGTTGACCCGATGTATAAGAAATAATAAACCAGAAGTTTACAAGCTAAATTTGTTACAACAAAAATGTAAATACTCTTTAACCGATATTTCTTTGCTATTCAAAATTCCAATAACAACAAATATAACTTCTGCAACTGTAAGATAGCAGTCTTTCAAATCAAAAATAAAAAGGGTAGGTATCTGCAAAAAATCTAAACTTCCACCCCAAAACACCTTATCAATCAAGCTACATAAACATCCCGATATGCCACAAATCATTATCATTTTTACCCAAAAACTTGTATGTGCTCTTTTTGCCTGATATAGCATATATCCTGATAAAAAGAGGAACAAAACAAACACATTCAATAAAATGGTAACAAACGGACTTGATAATAATTCGAAGAAATTGCCAGCATAAGATAAACGAGTATTTAGTTCTGGATTAAATCTTAAAACTTTGGCTATTATATCAAATTCGTATTTCATAAATACTTTTGAAATTACTATTTTAACCATCTGGTCAATTAGAACCAATAATGCCACAGGTATAATAAACGGCTTAAACTTTTCCATCAGTAATACTTCCTCTCAAATTATTATTTTATTATTTCTTCTTTTTCGATTTAGGGGTAGGCAATTCTTCATACATAGCATTAAACAATCCTGTCAAAAACTCTTTATTATCAACTTCATCTACCAACAACATTTCTTTTGCTCCCTCGTAAGGTAACTCATACGAAACCGTTGGCATATAACTTATTGCTGATTTTACTGGTTTGACAAGTAATCTATCATCATAGATACCGCCTACAATCTTACCACAATAATAAATGACAAATTCGCCCATCATAGCTCGATAGGTAATTTCATTCAAGTCAGATAACTGACCTAAAATAAATTCTAAATATTCTTTGCTGGATGCCATAACTTTACCTCAATTTCTAAATTTATTACTGACTTCATTATACTTTATTGCTTATCGAAAAGATAGCATATTTTATGAAA
>NZ_JAQDKY010000108.1:0-1193 GCF_027662325.1 Blautia faecis
CCTGCATATACAAAGCATGCCAGAGAAACCGAGGAAACAATTCCAAGAAACAGGGTAAAATGATGCTTTGTTAATTTACAGCGAAAGAAATTTCCAAGTCCTGCGCCAACAAAAGCACAGAACATTTCTACCAGTCCTCCGCCCAGAAGAAAGGTAAATCCACAGCATGACAGCATGCAATGGCGGCAGCCAGCCCCAGGGCTACCGGGGAATAAAGGCCATGAATTCTTTCAATCTCATCCAGATAGCTATGAAGCTCTTCCCCGGACATATTTTTCCCCTCTGTTTCAAAATCGCGGATAAAATGCTCCAGCCGGTTCAGCTTTGACGTATTCACCCCTGTATTGGTAAGACATAACGACTGGGTAAATCCGTTTTCCCCATCAAAACAGGTGTACTCAATGGACATCAGCCCGATATCTGTGGTGCAGGTAATCCCCATCGCTTCCGCCAGGGCATTCATAGAGCTTCGGACTCTCCATGCTCCAGTTCCACAGGATAAAAACATAATCCCTACACGTCCTATAATGGAAGCCTTTTCCGTGATGCTCGCATTTATAACGGGAGTATTTTTGCCATTTTCATCGGTGTATTCATGCCACTCCACGTCCATGTGATTTTTTCTGACCCTCTCCAACTGCATAAAGCCACTTCCTTCAAAAAAGTCTCATTATAATTTCAGGCTGTCATTTCCAGCCTGTTCCATCATCCGTTCCCTGCAGGCAAGAACGATTCCATCAATTTCCTCCATGCGCTGAAGCATTTTCTTCTCAAACTCATGGATAGGAAGGAGAACGCCAAGCTCATCAAAGGGTTTATCGGGACTTTCTTTTTTTATACCGGTCTCCTGTCCATAGAATACGACGGCATGCGGTGCTGCCTGCTGGATTTCCTGGAAAGTCTTCCATACAACGGCATAAGTCTGGGCTTCTGTAAGACCCAGCTTACAGGTATCCGGGAGTGCATAAAGGATCAAGATTCCACGCTGGCGTTCTTCTTTTTCTTCTTTAATTTCCAGTCCGTCCGTGTAAGAATGTACAATGTCATATCCATCTGCAAGGTAAAGCCCGGACCTGGGTACACACTCATGCCTGTCAAATGTCTCTTTAAATTTTTCGTATTCATGAGCGGAAACCATCTTCCCTGCTTCTGGAAGAAGCTCTCCTTTATAAGTTTCCATGAAATAAAATTTG
>NZ_JAQDKY010000109.1:0-1151 GCF_027662325.1 Blautia faecis
CTGTACTGGACATGACAAGAGAATGTATTATTGACTTTATTTTATCTTGAGGAGGATATGAAAATGAGTGAAAAGAATGATTTTATACAATTACCACCAATCAAAAAAAACACACCGTCCGAAGTGGTCTCAATGATCTGGCAATATTTGAAATTACCTGAGGAATCCAGAAAGAGAGTGACGGCAGATCTAATTGATGTGGATGAAAATTGTGAGAAGGAAGATTTTCAGATTCCAGATCTCTATGACATCGTTCCAAAAGAAGAAATCGCGGAATTTGAAGAAACTATGCGTAAAATTATAGCAGGAATTATTTCTCAGGCCAGCAGTGTTGCCACCTGGGTGTATGTACAGAAATATGTGAAGCACAAAACTCTGGATGAAATGCTGCAAGAATGGAAAGGGGCAAGCCAGTTTATTATTGTCATGGATACCTGGTTCGAAAGATTGATGGCAGAATAATAGATGCTGTGATAGAATGAAGAAAACGATTTGAAGTGCAAATCGGGATTGACCGAGTTCTTTGAGTGAGATACACTTCTTGGACGAAGGGAAGGAAGAAGAAAAAAGTACTTTAGAGGTATTATGGAATGAGTAATAAATTGGTTGAGCACAAAGAATCAAAAGAAATATTAACTGGAAATCAAAAGAAAATTTTGTTTTGGATTTGTTTCATTATTTTAAGTATAGCTTTCATTACAGTCTGGATAAATATACTTTTGACATCTAAAGCATTTAATACACAAATGGAAGAGATGGTACTGGGAGAAGATTACTATATGGAGGATATTGTGATTACAGGTAAAAGGGCTGAAGATGCCTCGGCTGATACGATATCTCAGAATTATTTCTTCTACTACAACAATGGAAAAGTGAATGATTATCACAAGCGAATGCAAGTACCGGGATTTGTATATTCGGAATATAATGTAGGAGATTCCATAGCTGCATATACCATAGACCATGTTAGTTATTCTTATTACAAGTATGGGATTCTTCCGGATACAGAGTATACAAACAATGAATTAATGAAAGTGGCTGGCGTATTGCTTGGAATAGGAATATTTTTATTGGCTTTGTTTGGGGTATTAAGTAAGAAAATGAATTACAAGAAGTAACCAACTTCCCGTTGAACAAAATCGCTGCGCGAT